>DASVEV010000253.1:0-8790 GCA_036380415.1 Nitrososphaeraceae archaeon | reverse complement strand
GACCGTCCGACCATCAAAGCGTTCCACTAGATTTTTAGGAATATAGAATTTATCACTGTCTATAGTTCCTTTTTTAGTTAGGACGTATTCTGTTCCAACTTCTTGAACTTCCCCCAGATCAACTTCATCTCTTAATCCTCTCGCTTCTTTTTTATTTACATCTTTTGGATTATATATTGGAGAATCAGTTGACATCTATTAATAATTGCATACATTTCATATAAATAACCTATTTCAATTAATTTGATTTAATTGTTAAATACTTATTAATTGAAAAAGCCCTGCCATACTCAATATCCATGAGTATGAGCAAATAACAGTACATGAAACTATGGCTAGTTTAATATAAATATCCTCTTGTTCAAGAAGTTTTTTAATTTCCATTATTATAATTTAAAGGTATAAGAATTTCAATTCTGATTCGGTTTCTGAGCGTACTAATCTTGAGACACCCAAATTTATTGACATTAGTGTGCAACGTTGCACACTTTTCTTCTAGAACATTGTTCCTCTCATGTTAATGATTGTTCTAGTTTTGTTTATCTATACTTAATAAAGTTAAATAATTTTTCTTTCTTTTAAACAATTTATATGAGATTGTAGATATCAATGAAAATGGCGGCAACAATCTACGATGGAACATGTAAAAATTGTGGTTCGGATCTATCTGTTTGGATAGAAGTAAGGAGAAATGTTGATGGAATACCAAAGCCTGAAGTTTGGTGTATAGATTGTATACGTGGTAGCAATCCGAATAATAATAATAATAAGCAGAATTAAATTTTATTATTATGAGATCAGTTTTACATTAAAATAACTTTTTTATTATAATCGAAATTACTTTACTAATAGGAAAAAAATATGTCTGGAAATAATAGTGATAATGAGAAGATAGATACTACGAAATTCCTTTATGCTTTTACCCAAAGTGTATTAAATTCTGACAGGTCTATAAGATGGGTAGGAATAACTGATCAAAATGGTATTATAATAAATGAACGAGATAGAGAAGGACTAAAACCCTTTCTTACTATAGAAGAAAATCACGAATTTGCAATTAATACAATAAATAGACATAAAACAAGACTAAAATTTGAACCAAAAATGGGTGATTTAACTTATACGTTTAGAAGGTATACAAGAATGAATAGATGTTTGATTCCAATCAATAATAAAAATAAAAATTATTATTTGATTTTAACTATCGATTTTGATCAATACGATTTTGATAAAATAATAACTGAAAAAATCATTCCATTAATTAAACAAGAAAAAGAGAAATTCTAAACGAGAGTTAAATCTTATATCCTATTTTTGTTTCTTGTATTTATTATCATTGAAAACTACATTGTAACTGATGCTACTAATATAAGATATTAGTCTATAAAAAATAGTCTAACTTGAAGAACTCTTCCATTTTCTCAAATGACCGGTATTGGTATCAAGATAGATATGCCATGTTTCTGACTTTTGTTTTTTCCAACTTCTTACTTCTATTTCCTTTTCATTGTTTGACTCGAATAATTTAGGATCTATTTCTCCTATCTTTTTTAAAGATCTATTCGAAAGGTCATCTACTGGTTTTGACTCGGAATTAGCCATTTCTACTCTACCACCTCATAAAAGGCTATTTTGCCGTCTGCCAATTTCTCTACAGCATAAACATCTCCTTCATATTCTACTCGATAGAATTTTTGTTCTTCAAGACGTTTAAAATCAATATCAATGAAGTCCTTCTCTTTTTCTTTCATTACTTGAACTTCAGGTGAATTTACAAGATCTACTTTTTTCTCAGAGGTCAATGTTATAGTATGTTAAATATAATTAATAACTATTTGATTCATCTCTAACATACTGTTCCAATATTCATATTTTCAGCAACTATTATAGATTGATAAAATTATTAACAAACATAATATCTTAATAAAGAGGATATAGTAAAAATGAGTTATGTCAACAACTGAAACTATTGGATGCCCATTTTGTAGTAAGGCTAATGAAGTAACTTCTCCTGATCCTGAATATAAAAAAGCATCTAACACAGATAAACATGGTGCTAAATCAGCGAAATATGTTTGCAATAGTTGTAATCAAGAAAATGTAGTTTACTGGACAAAAGAAAAATAATCATAACTTTTAAAATAATGGTTCTTCTAAATATTAGATTCTTGGATACGATACTTTTGTTCTAGAACGTTTTCTATAGACCCTCTCTCTCGTCTTAGTGTTCTACTCATTATATTCTGCATATAACTTTCAACAATAATAATAATGGGTCGGACAATACCATCATTTAGGATTGCTACAGTTTTAGAAGAGGAAAAATGGAAATTATTTAGAAAATATTTGAAGAATAAGAAGGACAAGAAATTATTTAATGAAATGTTCTCAGTTGCAAGATTGTATAACTCTGCTTGTTCTAATGCTGTTAACCCAATTCGAATATTTCCTATCTTGATGTCAATAATCTTCCATCATTACAAAAAGATTTTATCAAAGTCTGTCATTGGCTTTGATAATAACTCTTTGTCTTCTGCAAGATATTATGATATTAACGATTATAATAATAATAATTCTACAACAATACTAAAACAGGAATTAGACAAATGGTATAATTTCTCTTTTGTATTGAGAAAACAAAATAGAGAACTATTTGATAGGATGATACAATTATCATCATATAAATATTCGTTATCAATAAATGCTAAAGGAAAAGAATTTTCCACAGAATCACTACTAATATCATTAATATTTGATCAACACAAAATGATGTTACCAAATTCTTTTTTTAACAATAAAATAGATTGTTATTTGTGAATGAATATCAATACTAATTTGATAAAGAATATTTCTTTTGATATTCTGTATCTTCCCTCAAATTACGGTATTCTACTCCCTCTTTGTCTGCTTTATTAGGAAATATAGAACAAAAGACTAATACTTTTTAAAAAAATAGTTTTTGCTTTCCAGTGGTAAAATAATGTATTGGAATATTATCTAGGTTGTTCTGGATGGAGTTATGATGGATGGAAAGGACCATTCTATCCTCAAGATCTAGATAATAGATATTGGCTGTCATATTATTCTAAAATTTTTGATTTTGTTGAAATAGATTCTACTTTTTATAGAATACCTTCTAAATTCATGGTTAACAACTGGAATAATAGAACACCAGATAATTTTAGATTTGCTGTAAAGTTTCCAAAAGTTATAACTCATGATAAACGTCTAAAAGATGTAGGAAAAGATATAGAACAATTTTATGATGCGATGGAATCTTTATATGACAAAATACTAGTTTTTTTGATACAATTACCTCCATCTTTACAGATTGCAGAAGGATTAGATTTGATAAAGAATTTACAATATCAATTAGACCCATCTTTTAGATATGCTATAGAGGTAAGACATCACAGTTGGTTTAATGAACTTTTTTACAATGTTCTTAAAGAAAGAAACTATAGTATTGTATGGAGTCAGCAAGATATTTTGATTACACCTCCAATTTTGACTACAGATTTTGTATATTTGAGATTAATAGGAGATAGGAGCATCAATGAAAGAGACTTTGGTAAAATAAATAAAGATAGAACTAAAGAAATGGAAATATGGTCTAAGATTTTAGCAGATGTTGATAGAAAGGTAAATGGTATAAAGATGGCAATAATCGCTGCAAATAATCACTACGCTGGTTTTGGTCCAATGACTGCAAAGTTATTTGCAGATATGATGAATTTGAAAGATCGTATAAGGTCATTTCCTATTTTAGATTACAAATTACCTCCTAATGAAATATTTAGGAGCGAAAATAAACAAAATTATAGAACATATAAACAACAACAATATTCAAAGCCAAGACAGACTGACATTTCAGAATTCTTTAAATAACTTAATTGTTAATGATTCAATCAATAATAATTCTATCTGATTATTCTTTTTATAATTACATCCCATCCGTAGTGCTGGTAGTGGGATTCTAACCTTCGTCCATCAAATGTGAGTGCTATTTCTAATATTAAAATATATTCAAACAAATTGAAGATAATTCAATATTTCTATTTTAGAATTCTATTAAGGTCCATTATAGAGAAATAATTATTATTTGTTATGAGCATGATTCTATTATGAAGAAATTAATGTCAAAATATTATGATCTTGATCTTTAATTTGAGACATTATTCCGCCCCAATCTTGTTTTTTAGGTTCTGTGATATTTACTCCTTTTTCTTGCAATTCTTTATATGTATCATCAATATTTTTAGTATAAAACCAGAAGTTTGTCATAGTTCCTATCTCTTTTTTTGCTTGTGCAATTTCTTCATTTGTCATCATATCAGAATGTGGTTCCATCAAACTTATTGTAGTTGTAGAATTTTTAGGTGCTACTTCAACCCATTTTGTATTCTTATATGGATATTCACCTTTAATATCAAATCCAAGTTTTTGTGTATAAAATTCTATTGCCATTGCTTGATTTGAAACAAATATTACTATTCCTCCAATACTATCTATCATATAAATATGAAAATCAATCATGATTATAATCTTTATCTATATATGTAATGTGGAGAAGACTGGAAAGAAAATTAATCGTTTAGAAGAATATTCTAAAACTAATTTACAACTCGATCTACATGTATTAGATAAATATTTCGATTAATTATTATTAAGTTTAAGAAAAAATCAATTTATATTTGTAATAGACATGACTCCACGAGTAGGACGCGGGGAGTGGGATTCGAACCCATAAGGTTCACTTGGGGGTTCTTACTTTAAAATTTATTGTTTCTATATTAGTGGTTATAGTTTACATTTTGACTTAGATTATTGTAAAAAAAGATGAGGTTTATGTTATGGTTCTGTCGTAAAGCATTTGCCAGTATTAGGATGGTAATTAGGATGAGTTGAAGGACATTTCGCAATTTCCATACCATCATGGTAAATTGTCTGACTTGTTGTACCTCCTGTACCGGTATACAATCCTTGTTTTGCATAAACTAACCCATCATCATCCATAGTATAACGTTGTGCATCTGGATCTGTCTTGCTAACAACCTTCACTAATGCATTGTCGGAGGGTTGCTTTACCCATAATTCAACAAATCCACCATTATTATTTTTACAGGTTCCATCTAGATTGTAATTATTTCGATCATAGACCTTTACATTAGTATCTCCACATTTATCCCACTTTACATGAAATAAGAATTCATACCATCCTCCACGTTGTAATGAAGCATTCCACAAAGACTCCCAAAAATTACCATTACTCTTATCTATTACGAGAAATTGTAATAATGGTCCTGAACCATAATCTCTCAAATTGAACAAAATGGGTACTGCACCACATTTTACTGAACCTTGTCCGTTTATCACGGGACAATTACTTTCCGTCAGATTTTGATGGAATTGTGTCCAAATATGAAATCTATTTGGAACTGGTAATTCTGTTATGCTAGGAAAGAATGTATACCAATGAAACCACATTTCATCATCCTCATCTTCATACTGTGGATTTTCTACACCTCGTTGAAATGAATTAATATGTACTACCTCGACTCTGGTGCCAACTGTAGGAGCATTAGGATCCGCCAAATTCCTAGCAACATCATTAGGAAATACAGTAGCCTTTAGCACTTGAGTTCCATTTGGGTCTCCTAGAGTATTGGATATGCTATTTTTATTGACTGTATCTAACCTATCCGGACCTGCAGCCTCGGATTTTCCCCACTCCCAACCCCTAATATCGTTTCCTTCCTCATAGCCTAGAGATGAGAAGAATATAGGTTCTACTCCAATATTATTAGGAGTTGGATCACATACATCGCCTATAAGATCCTTATCAGTATCTGTTTGATTTGTATTTGCTTTAAGAGGACAGTTGTCAACATTGTCATTAATACCATCGTTATCATCATCTGGATCACATACATTACCTATAAGATCCTTATCAGGAGAGTCTTCTTGGTCTGAATTTGGTGTAGTAGGACAATTGTCATCATTGTCATTTATGCCATCGCCATCTGTGTCAGGGTTAGGAGTGGAACCACCATCTCTATCGCGATCGGGTGTAACTTTTGATTTACAGAATTCAGGGGAACTTGTAAAGAAGCCTTCGAAAGGACCAGTCTGACATTCATATTTGTTTATTTCTTTAGTAGGATAGTTATCATTATAACCATATTGTTCTCCATAAACAGATACATTATTAGTATTGCCTATTACAATTGAAGCAGAAGTCAAAAAACTAATGCAATTAAAAGCATACTAATATTGCTGTGAGATCTAGTTTTCAATATTAATCACAATGTAACTCAACTTTTCCTTTAAATAGTAAACGTAAAATTTTAAAATAAAAATATTATATCTACGATTTGTATAAAATTAATATTGAATTATATCTACGATTTGTATAAAATTAATATTGAATAGGATGATAGGTTATTAGTAGAATTTAATTAAATACCTTCATGTAGTCAATTAATCCCATTTTTGGAACTAATGATTACATTAATAATATTTTCAATATTCAATTGCTAATTTATTGGTAAACTGTTCGTTAATAATACAGTAAATACCATAAATGCACCAATAGGCGAATTAGCAGAGGATTATTCTAGATGAAATTCAGAATATGACTCCTCTCTACGTTTTAGACAGTATAATAAAATGTATCATGATATTAGGAATATATTTATAGTGATTTTTGGTTTCTCCAGTTTTTGTTTTATATTTGTAAGTAAATACCTTGTAATTTTACCATATAATAATTTACTACTGATACAGACAAAAATATGTTATAATGTCCATATTATGACTAGACTGTGAATGATTAAAAATGTCTTGTAATTTTAAATAATCTATGAGAAATATACATATACAAAGAATGTCCATATAATTATATGAGCAGTACAAGTGAGGAGAAGTTACATGGTACAATAATGATAGAATGTAGAGGAAAGAGTCGTGCCATGATAATGAAAAATGTTACTAATATACCTAATGTTGTTCGTGTATCAAAGACAGAAGATGATACAAATGGCGGGATTTTAGTTACTGTTCATGGATCTAAAGACGATATCAAAAAAGTTAAAAACCAAATTTGGGAACTTGATAATAATAAAAATATAAAAATAAATTCAATTAATTATAGTTATAGTTAGAGTATTAACTTTATTATATTTTAAAATTTCTTAATATTCATTAATGCATTGGGAGATAGAGGTAATTATACGAGTTGAAGATGTAGAAATAGACTACATAAATGAAGGATTATTACTTCATCACAGCATAACAGATATTGAAAATCCGTCAAGCATATGGATTAAAGAAAGAAAAGAAAATGGAAAGATTGTCGAGGAAAATCTGCTGGACAATCAGTATAACTACCGTATTGAATTTAAAGCGATAGTTTTTTCTACAGAAGAACAAGAAAGCCTCAGACGGTATATCAATCGAATGAATGGAGTAGATTCTAAAAAGATGTTATTTAAAACACTCACTGGAAAAGAAAAGGCGAGTAAGGCAATATCTGTAGCATCCATTTCTGCAATCATTGTATTTATAATCATATTCAGTCATGAATACATAGTTTCACTTGCTCATAATGGTCATATTGAATTGAGTCATTTTTCTACGATTATAGCCTTTTCACTGGCAGGTGCAGGAGCAACATTTTTTATAGACTATTTAATAGTATGGAAAGAAAAGTTTGGTGGTTTGAATTTTAATAAATGAATAAGGATCTTAAACTTCAAAATAGGTAGTGATAATAGTAATGAAAGTGGCAAAATATCGTCATTTTACTAATTATATTAACTAAAACCAATAATCTGTAAATTATTTTTGTAATATCATAATTAATATTTTTTCATCTTATTCATTATGAATATGTAATTTGATATATTCTTTCATCTGTTTGATTTCATTTTTACCGAAATCTGCTTCTTGATTATTCCAATATTCATTCCATTTTTCTTCACCTTGCTTTAATGTAGTAATTAATTCTATTTCAACAGCATTAATATGAGAACAATTTGCATATTCTATACTTGGATTTGTTTTTACTTTTTCCATAAGAATTTCTGTTTCTAAATTTGTTTTAATTATTTTTGCCGATTCTTCAGGTAATGAGTTTAAAGCATTTAATGCAGAATCACCATATCGTTTATAATTCTCTCTCATTTCTTCTCTATCTTGTTCAAGAGAATGACCTATTTTAGTCAATTTAGCATTTTCAAATGAACAATTGACAGTAATGCTTTCTTGTCCTTTAACTGGAGTTAAAGAAGGTAGCAATAATGTAGATGAAAGTAATAATAGTATTAGTAAACTTGATATCACTAAAATTTTCATATAGTGAAGCAATCTATAAAAATTATATTAAATAAATTTTTTAAAAAATTAAAAGAATAAAATTTCTACAATATTTTATTAGTAATTACTACAGAATAATATTTTTTATTATTTATTTATATTAACTAAACCATTAAAATAAATTTCATTATCGATATAATTGTTATAAAATATTAATTAAAGAATCTTAATGCAATATTACTTTACTATTTTAAAATATGATTTGTATAGAGGAACTGGTATTCGACCCCATTACTTGCATTCACGGGTTTATACAATTGATACTAAAGAAACAGTTACAAACTAAAATTGAAGGACTATAGATATTCAATCTCTGAAGAAAGGTCTATGTTGAACATCAAAACCTGGAGAGATATTTGCAAATTGCTTTATTGTAATCATTTCGCATATTTTGTCCTGTAACTCTGAATGTTC
>DASVEV010000252.1:0-7253 GCA_036380415.1 Nitrososphaeraceae archaeon | reverse complement strand
ACATAAAATTTAGATCAATTAACAAAGTTAACAGAAACTTATATTCTAAATTGATAATAAAGTAATATGTTTGTAATTAAAACTACTATCGTAAACAAAGATTATTATGATAAAAATAGTTGTAGATTTGTATTATGTGATGTTCTACTACGGAAATTGAATATTCTTATTTGAATATTTCTTTTTAGGAAGTTGAATTGGATTCAATATTAAGGATTAATATCCATTTACGATGAATAAACAATATAGTACATCATTTAATTTTGTTGTATTATTCATTTAATATTTTAATATTTCAAACATCTTCAGAACGAATTAAAGTCAAAGTTGACATTAATCTATCTATATTACTAATGTCATGTTGAATTTTTTCCTTTAAGTCATCCATTGTGTCAAATATTATTTCTACTACTAGGTCGTATGGTCCATTAATAATATCAACATTTACAACATTGTCTAATTTTTCAATAATATTAGCAATCTCATACCTACCTTCGGGATTACAAATGATCAAGAGATATGCTCTTAACATGTCATATACAAATAACAGATCTATAAAAGGAACAGTGCATTTTGTTAAATCATGATAGGATTATAAAAAAGTTTGTAAATAGTGTTCGGTAAAGTCCTTGTCAGATACAACAAACTGTCAAAAATCGTCGGATACTTTTCGAGAAACAAATTTAGCTTAGTTTTTATTATAATGCTTGGAAAAAAAGATGGGATAGTTGAGTACCGCTAACAGTTATACTGATTAGTGTATTCCAAATACGATAGAACTAATCTGACTCCTGCAACTACAAGACCGGCTAATCCTAGTATAAAACCTTTATCTCTTTTTTCCAATTGAATTTACATTCCTATCCTTTCGCTTTCCTCCTCAAACAATATCTAAATAGAATATTTTCATTAATAAATAGCTGTTTTTTCTATGGAATCATTCATTAAATAACAGTTTTCGGCGTTTGCTTTTGAAAAAATCTATAATATTTTTATTCTTTATTGTGCATTTATATGTACCAACCTCTATTTATTGGGTGAAGTAGTCAAGAATGGGTATTATGCGACAAATCTAACACCCATTTTTCAAAACAAAAAACTATCCTTTTACGTAGATTTTAAATTATTAATTTTGATATTGAAACCGATGTATTTCCGATACTAATCCTACCTCTCACATTCTTCAGCTTTTCCTTTTCCCCTATTCTTAATCACATCAATAAAATAAATACAGTGATCAGAAGTTTTTTTACCAAATTTTAATGATGGTTCATTAAACCATTTCATTACGTCTCCACATACCTATTGCCAACCTAATTAGTGTAGAAATTGGAATAAGAATTTGCCAATCTCTAAAAATCTCTTACTTGAGTTATTCCAATATAATATCCAATTACAGAAGCAAAAATAATGAGATAAGGAAAATAACTAGAGCCCAGAACCTCATACTTTTTATAGCTATAATCTTTCTCTTAATATCTAAATCTATTTAAAGGAAAAGGACAGAGCTAAAACTTCAGCTTTAATCTCAAATATAGTTGTTTTGAAAATGGGTGTTAGATATGTCGCATAACACCCATTGGGTAACAATAGAACACTGAACTATTGTAGTATATTCTGAAATTTGTTAAATAAAAACTGGAATGGTTCATTACTCATTGATCCTTGGGTGAACTTTGTTCACCTATTATTAAATATTCTGGAGCGTGTAATAGACTACTCTAAACAACAACCAGATTTAGTCATAGCCGGTATCTACTGCTTGCTCCATATAGTAGGCTATGGCTATTACTAACTTTTCTTCAATTATGAAATATAATTTTCAAAAGATATTGATATCATCCAGTATAAAGAGTCGTCAATCTAGCCATAACCTAATCTGTTATTTGCTCCAAAATAGGCTATGGCCTGTAATAACTGTTAATAGTAACTAGTTGATTACATTAATTAATAACGCAAGAGTTGATATTCTTTAGCAATAATAAAAATAGATTTAGTAATCTAAAATGTAATATTATCCAAATATCTTGTCCAGTTATTCTATAGTATAGTAATCCAGAAGACATTATCAAAAAAAGAAGCAAGAGGTTTAGGTTATGCCAAACTTGGTGGTTCAAGAAGTCGGAGTATAATATATCGGAACTGAAAAGGCAATATAGACAAAGACAAATTCGTGATGTAATTTTTATTAAATGTTTATTTGATTTTTCAATTGTACTCAATATTAGATAACATAGAGTTTATTTGTATAAATCTGAAATAACATCTTTTTTATTTCATCTCTCTTCGGATTTTATTGAGGGATTTACTTCTATGAAAATATTCTTTAGCCTTTTGTTTATATCCTAAACCTAGATTATACCATATGGTGGAATAATTAGGATATGGTTTCATTACTCTATCATAGCATTCTATTTCATTCCTATTCTTTAATTCATATGAATATAGTTCAATCATTCAAACAACACTTTCAATTTTTTCTTGAGCATAACTTCATTAATTCTTACAATTACACAGTTTGCAAAATTTGGCTATTGTACAAGCTATATTTTTAGAGTATTTTTGTAGTATTTAATTACGAATATTAATGGTTGACTATTCTAAACGAATTGTGAGTGAATCCTTTATAAGCGGTTAGTCCAATGCTACAACTTTTATCTTTCCAGATGTGAATTCACCATCCACATAGAATTGCTGAAAATCACGCAGTAATGGTAAATAACTTTACAAGTTACCTGCTAAATACTAACCTCTAATAAACAATGCTCTAGCATCAAATTTGAGAGTATACAATACACCACTTGAACAAACACGCGATAATCTAAAGGCTTTCACAAAAACAGACACGAATTGTATAAAAGCAGTATAACAATCAGTTAATAGACATAATTAGATGTAATACTAGCAACAGCAAGAAAATCCAACTAGGTTTTAACATTAACGTAGTCCAATAATCTTTTGTATTTTTTAGCTTCTTACATTTTAGTCCTATCTTATTTTATCATAGTAACAAAGTGAGATGTTTTATCTTTATAATCCAATGATCCATACCTTAATGAGGCCAATTCCTCAAATTGTGTTGTTATTTTACAAAGTTGTAGCTATTAAATTTATTTATTATATTCTTATTATTATATAGTATTAACTAACTATTTCAACTTCCGTCTTAAACAATAATTGTGGCAATCTAAATGATAATTCTTTTTAGTAAAGCCTTACCATTTTATAATCTAGTTTTTGTTTTCAATACCGGTTGACATATCCGTATCTTCAGTTGGAATATCCTGTAATGTTTGATTAGTTACATTTTTTGGATCAATTGGTGTAATTCCTTTTTCTTGAGCCATACCCTCATTTATCAAAATATGTAATACAGTTATAGTGATTATTGTAAATAATATTACTATTACTATTTTGACTTTAGCGTTAATTGCCTCTTCATTCTTTGTCATCTTCATTCATCAACTAAATAACATACTATATCAAACCTTCTTAGAAGCAATTTATACGCATATAGTTCAATTTTTGAAAGGATATTCATTAAGCTAATATTAAATTTTCCAAATATCTACATTAAGTTCTAATATTATTAGAAAATAATAGAAATATTATTTATTCTTTTTTAACCTTTTAATGCTTATAATATTATTAGTTTGATTTTCTATTTATTGATTTATCTTGAAATTTTACTCAAATCTTTATAGAGTAGTGGTTTAGCAGTGAGAAACCAGTAAAAAATACACCTAAAAGACTTGCAGGTTTATCACCAAATATGGTATATCCTATACATGATTGATTTATTGACAATTCATTATTTTCGAATTATACATAAGTTATAGTGATGAATGGCTTTGCTTTTCTGGAATATTATTATTGTCATAATCTATACATATGGATATTATTCTCAATATTTATTAAAATTATAGTGAATTTACTTTGATGGTGTTTGTAGTTATCCTATGGTCAAATGCTTTCTAAGGAATATATACTAAAACTTTTCGGCGCCGAAAAGTTATATTACGCTTTAGAAAATATCGCTAGCTCGTTATTATTAGATTTCTTATATTATTTTTTTAATTCAATAAAACAATTAATCTAACAAATAATATATTCTAATGAAAAATTTCTTCTTATCATTAACCTAGTCAATTCTTATTGATACCTATACAATTTAATTATGGTATATAGAACTTATGTATTTGTAATTATATTTAATAATAGCTAAAAAATTAATTATATTTTATTAGAATATTACACCGAGGGTTTCCAAAAATTATAATAATAAATTGATTTCTATGCGTTTCTATCTATTAGACAAAACAGTTTTTATATATAGAAAAAACAAATGGGAGAGGAATCTCATGTGGCATCATAGCAATAAAGGCAATAAAAGCGTCAAATTTACTGATGATTCAATAAAATGTTGCATATGCTTTATAGAATTTGAAAGTTCTATAAACAATATTGATATAGCAGATGATCCTTCACATGTAAGAGAATACTATTCTACTGTTATAAACTCATTATCGCAAATAATTAACCGTAATAACGGTAAGATTGTAAAAAGTCTTGGTGATCGTTTATTGTGTTATTTCTTAAACTTTTCAGATCTTAATAATGAAAAAGCAGTTGAAGAGGTAATTCAATGTGGATTTGAGATTTTAGAAAAGCGGGAGGATATAAATAAAGAATTATTGAATAATAATTTACCATCTGTAGAGAGCTACAAGATTAGTTTGGATTATGGTGTAGTAGATTTAGCCTTAGCTGGAGATAATTATCAAATAGATATATTTGGTTCAACAGTAAATCTTTGTTCAAAGATAAATTCATCCTCCTTGTCTATTCCTAATGAAATAATTACTGGAAATAATTTTTATAGAATAATAAAATCTTTTTCTAATATTCAAAATAATTATAATTTTATAAATAATGGTGAATTAAAAGTAACAGAAACCATTGGATATCTTACACATAATATAAGAAGAAAGAATACTTTGATACATAATGATATACTTACTATTAACTCTAGTATAGAGAAACAATTACATTCCCTTAAAGAGAAACCTATAGAAAATAAAAATAAAAAAAGTTTCTTTTCCAACAAAAAAACTAATAGCAAAAAAATAATTTTAGTTGATGATGAATATGATATACTTTTTACTTATGAATCTTTTCTAAAAGGTTATGATTATGATATAATTTCTTTTACAGATCCTTTTGTTGCCCTTAATCATATTAAAGATCTTCCAAACTTTAATGATTTATTAATAATAATTGATATTCGAATGAAAACTTTGAATGGATTTCAATTACATCAACAAATCAAATCTATAGATCCAACAATTAAGATTCTTTTTGTAACAGCTTTAGATATAGTAGATGAATTAATAAGTATAATTCCAGGAATTTCCCACAATCAAATTATGAAAAAACCTGTCGAAAAAAAATTATTTACACAAACCGTGAAAAAATTATTACACTAACAAAACCTACTTCAGTATTAAATCTAGATCATCGTTTATTATTATCTCAATATATATTGCAATAATACAAATTCTAATATTTCTAATTGATGCATAATATGGTTGTACCTTCTATATCAGATATGGGTTTGCTCATATCCTCTCCATTTGTTTTAGATACTATAATATTTTTGAGAATTGATAAACCGTTATTCTTATTCTTCTATTGTTTTTCATTAAATTCCTTGTAATATTCCTTTTGTAATTGAAGTATATTATTTATTGCTTAACTATTGTTAGGTCTAATACGATATTCAAAAGTCTTTATATTTTCAATGATATTTTCTTCAAAGAACATTTCATTAGTATCATTAGTAATATCAGAGAGGGAACTTCAAGAAATCAATATTAAAATTGAGAATTACTTTAACGGTAGGAGGCAGATAGCTATTGCATTTGGAAACAAATTAATGTTTAATATTTTGAGGACATTATCAATAGAATGAAAGATCAACCAAGATTTAGTAACTTATTAATATATTTAGGAAATTTGTAACATATTTGAGATTTGGAAAAATTATATATTACTATATAATCACTTAGAATACAATAACAATATAGTTATCGGAATGAGAAAAGATAGATAGAGATTTAAAAAAAGGTGCTTGAAGATGCAGAGTTGTCCTTATCCTATTTAGTTATACACTATTTTTTGTTACCGTTAATAGTAACTCATTATCTCGTTCTATGAGGTACTGTAAAAATATTAGAACAATGTTATGTTATCAATATAACCATTCTGAATATATAATGGTTAAAAACTTTACTATACTAATTATTCCCTTATTTTAAAAGGCCATAGCAATCATTTGAGCAAATCGATAATAGAATGCTATGGAGAATTACAAGCCTTCTTGCTTATGAGAGTATTCAAATTGATAATATGATATTCAATAAATGGAGATAGTTTACTTAATAGCCATAGCCTAGAATGGATCGAGCATATGTTAGGTTTTGGACAATGGCTATTCTAAGGGCCTGTGTTGACTAGTGTAGCAATTTTATAGGAGTTGAAAATATATAAAAATATGTGAACAAAGTTAATCAATCAAAAACCAATGATGAGGGAATCTTTCTTATCATGCAGTGGTCCAAGATGGTTACACTTGCACAATTGTTATAGAGATATCTAGTGATTATTGAAAAAGAGAATGGACAGTATGAGAAGGGAAGGACTATTCAATATCTTTAAAAGGTCAGAATTATAGACAAACTTCAGATGAAATTTATATATTCATTATTAGTTTACGCACTTCCAATTGTTATAACTTTGTACATAATTCCAATGAGTATTTCTTTTTCTCGAACATCTGATACAATTGAAATCAAGACTCTATTAACAAAAGGTGATTTTATGATCACAAGTCTTAATTTTCAGAAAACGAATCTTACTTTTGGGGAGGGGAATAAGATTTGTCCAGATAATAATTGCTCCTATGAATTTGAGAAAACCTCATTGGATGATGGATTTGGAGCACAAAATTCAAAATTTCTATCAGGAACATTAAAAATTGGGGATAAAGGAGATTATGAAGACAATTTTCCTGCATATAAATTCTATAAATTATCTGGCTTGTTTAATCTGGTTAATAGGAAAGAAAATATTACAACTGGAGAAAATATTTTAATTTATCAAGGTGATTTACTATTCGATACAGGTAATGAAATGTTTACTCCATCAAAATTAGAATATCAATCTCAAATTAAACTATATGATTCACAAAAGAA
>DASVEV010000251.1:0-6719 GCA_036380415.1 Nitrososphaeraceae archaeon | reverse complement strand
TATAATATAAGAACAAGTTACCATACTATATGGTTTGCATATTATGTTTTTTTTTTATGTTTTTCAGAATTCATCCAGAGTTTAAATTTTTATCAAAAATATAATATTTCATTGTATTTAGATTTAGTTCCTTGTAATAGGACCCCCATTTGATGACCTCTTTTATAATTATAATAGTATGAAATATAACAATTTTTTTATCTATTTATTTACTTAAAGCTTTTCTAACTTCTGGCAATGCCAAAGTAAATCCAACATGAATACAATCAAATTTATCATCAGTTATACATTTCAAGTTTTTATTTCTAATTTGTACTTCAATTAATCTATTATTTTTTCTTAAATCCTTCAAAATAATTATATCATCATTTAAACTAATTAAAGAGATTAATGGTGCTTCCTTTAGTATTCGCCTCCTCTCAAGTTCAATCAAAGCGGATTCAGACACAAAAGAGGCAAAGGATAGAGATGGATTTTTGTTTTTCTCCAGTATATATATCTCTTCTAATTTTTTTAACACCTTTCCACTAAAAGTTATTGTTCTTTGACCTGGTTGGGGCATTTAATATAATCATGTGAAATTCCTTAATAAATTTAACGTTTATATACGTTTATTAACCGTTAATAACTATGCACAATACACAAAAAAGAGTTAACTGGAAGAATGATGTAATACCAATAATAAAAGAGAGGTTAGCATTGTTTAATAGATATGGTATAATTCCAACGTTCAAAACTATTTTTTATTCTCTAGTATTTTTAAATATTATTCCAAATTCATATAACTATTATAAATATCTTAGTAAATATGTTAATCATGCAAAAATCAAGGGAGATTTACCTATTGGTTGCTTTCCTGAACAAGATTTACCTAGAATAACAAATTCGTATCCTGAATTTGTTAATGCAAAGGAATACATTCAAAAAATAGTCAATTACCTTGAAGAAACCTCAGCAAATCCTTCAATACAAGATTATAAATTCAATAATAAAAGTAATTACATATACACAGATATAGAGATATGGGTCGAAAAAAATGCACCTAGTTTTACCCTCCATAGTTTGTTGAAAAATTCAGGTGTTAAAATAATTTCAAATAAACGAACTAATAATTTGGAATTTATCAATAAAAATATTAAACGTTTAAAATGTTCTTTCAAAGATGATAAAAAGATTTACATACTGTATTTTGGTAATTTTGATCTATTTAACAACAATATTGATAAAATCATCAATAATACTCTAATGGATTTCAATTTAAATATTGAATTTAATAGAATTGCAGTCACAGAAAATCAAATGAGAAAATTTCATTTACCAGAAAATCCCAATCCTGAAATAATAAGAAAATTAGACAGCAATTTAGGAAAAGATTATTTCATTAGAAAATATGGAAGACTATTTCAGATAGAATTGGAATCTTTTCAGGCTTATGCTCCAGAAAAATTTAAGAATATCGTTATCGAATCAGTAAATAATATTTTGAATAAATATAGAAATTGTGAAAATATTAAAAATATTCATTTAATGGCTTAATATTTCAGACCATTCCTTTTTGTTAAATAAATCATACAAATATAGTATATAGCACGGATATCATTCTAAAAATAAGGTTATTATTAGATTGTTCTTGTCATAAATTATTTCGATCTCACCAAAGTAATATCATAGCTGTTAATGATTATACAAATCTATAAATTTTAAATTAAGACTTAGAGTTAATATGTCAGAAGGTCCTGAGGTAAAGATTGTAGCAGATAAAATATCATCTTCACTATCCGAAAAAAAAATAGAAGATATCATATTTAAAAATTTGAATATCGATATCAAAAATAAAATTATAGGATCAAAATTAAAAAAAATTAAGACATTTGGAAAGAATATTGTAATCCAATTTTCTTCAGGTATTTATCTTCGTAACCATATGATGATGTGGGGAAAATGGAGGATTTATGATCGGCACAAGTATGATAATGGATTAGCAATACCACCTGAGCGGTCAAAATGGAAAAAAAATCCAGTGTTAGTAAAAAATGTTAAAGATGTAAGAGAGGATTCCCGTGTCAGATTAACAATTATTACTAAGGAAACAGTATTGGTTGAATTTAATGGTCCAATTTTACAATTTTCAATAGATAATCCTGCAGAAAAAGAACCAATAAAATCTCTTGGTCCCGATTGCTTAGGCGATATTTTCGACATAGATGAAGCTAAAAAAAGATTACAAACAAAACAACAACTACTTATTTCTGAGGCTTTATTAGATCAAAAAATAATCTCGGGTATAGGTAATAAATATAAATCTGAAATTTTATTTATTTGTAAAATTTGGCCTTTTAAACAAATATCACAACTTGAGACAACAGAAGAGAATATTCTTTTTGAAGGAATTCCACAACTACTTAGGTATGGATATAAGAACTCTGGTAGAACTAGACATTTGTTAAAAAATGAGAATAGTTCTTGGAATACTAGGCATTGGGTTTTCCGAAGATCAGGAAAAGAATGTTGGATATGCAAATCTATGATTAAATCAGAAAAGACTTTAACTAGTCGTGCAACATTTTGGTGTCCAAATTGTCAACAATAATATCTAACTATAAATGAAAATTTTTCACATTAATAATGAGTATAATTTAATAAAAATTCCTATTTCTTAATATCCACATATTGTAATTAATCAGCGGCTTTGAAAATTACATATAATATTTGTATTAGATGATCATTTTAAATTCAATAGGAAAAATTCGTCCCGGTAGTACAATAATTTAAGGTATGATAGAGAGATAAAATATTTTGTAATTTCTATTCTACTTTATCAATTAAAATTATTCTAATATTCCATTTATTAACACTTTAAATATCTCATAACTCTAAAGATATTAAGAAAAGGGTATAACTATTACAAAAATTTGTAGTAGGTCTAACTTCAATAAGATAATTGTTTATGAAGATTAAATCATTAATAACAATAATAAAATTAACCTA
The DNA here is from genome assembly GCA_036380415.1 of Nitrososphaeraceae archaeon. Classification (GTDB taxonomy): domain Archaea; phylum Thermoproteota; class Nitrososphaeria; order Nitrososphaerales; family Nitrososphaeraceae; genus TH1177. The sequence goes on along the minus strand of DASVEV010000251.1, from coordinate 3,731 downwards.
CCATATTTTAAATTCCATTAGTTATAGAAATGATTAGGAATTGGGTAATAATAGTCTTAGTTTATGTATGTTGATGTTAATAATATTACTGATGTTACCTGTGCAATATATAATCATACAAATTGCCTATAGCCAAATCGATAATTCTTCATCTCCTAATAATATCACCAATAATACACTTTCGCCTCCTTCCATTGTCAAACCCAAAGTAGATCTCAAGATAGAAGGAACTATTATTGATGATAAATTTAAGGGTGGTGATGGAAATGATGAGTTAAATGGAAAAGAAGGTGATGACCAACTAAATGGCGGAAAAGGCGATGATGAACTAGATGGAGATGAAGGTAATGACTTAATAAAAGGACAACAAGGAAATGACATAATTGAAGGCGACGAGGGCAATGATAAATTGATTGGAGAAAGAGATATTGACGTAATAACAGGTGCTGAAGGTGATGATAATATAGATGGTGGAAAAGGAGATGATCACCTTGATGGAGGCAAAGGAAGTGATGAGATTAATGGAGGAGAGGGATCAGATATCATGATCGGCGGTTTGGGACTGGATACTTTCATTTGTGACGAATTTGATAAAATTATGGATTTTGGTTCTACCGAGGGTGATAAAAAGATCGGATCTTGTCTAGTTATTAATTACATCAAATCTAACACAACACAACTTTTAGGAAATACAACAATGCAATAATTAATACAGACCTATTCAAATAATAGCTAAAAAATTGAATGAATATTTAAGTCACATTATCACGTTTAATAGTATATAGTAGAATAGTTAATTGTAAAAATGAGTTTTGGTAACTGGATGTATTTGAACTACTTTCTTGACTAAATGTCATCATTATATTACCAAAAAATTTATCAAAATTTCTTCGTCCTTTACATTTTTTAATTGAAATGATAATTAGTATAATAGTATTATTTCTATTATTTCATTAATTGTATTATTTCTTTAAGGCACATTGATTGGTATAACTAACTCTAAATTATACAGATCTTAACAAGGTATTCAAAGACTTTGTACTAGCTATTAATCAAAGTAACCTTATTTCAAAAAAATCATTTACATTATAGATTCATACATCATATAGTTGTTCCGCGATTCTACAGATAGTTTTATGGAAAGAGGTATTGTTATACAGCCCAAAGACGAACTAGTATCAGGGTAATGAAGAATATAGAATATTCTATGCTCATATTGCTATATCACATAAGGTGTTGATTCTGGAAAAGTATATAATATATTCTCATCTCAGATGATCTTATTGATTTCATCAATAACCAATTAAAAATGGAAATAAAATTCTTTTTAGGTTAAAAATGGCATAAGCACTGATTTGATTTAAAGATGATTTATAGAATATGATAATTTGATTGTGTGCATTTGTTGTTGAAAATTGTAAAATTCAAAATATTTGTTTGGGAGAAAATTGTTATTTTGAATTACTCTTATTGGAGTAGTTTTTTCTGTCTTCCGGATCTATGACCTAAATAAATAATGGCAAATCCTCCAAATACTATTATCAATCCGATAGATCCTATAAATATTACAGGTATTGTCATTGTAGATGCAATCCAAAGAAAACCAAATAAAACAAGTAGTGCTCCAAAAAAATACCCAGCGAGTTTATTTGCCCATCTCATGTATAAATGTCTAACATTTGTATTTTAAGGTTTTAGGTTAATTTAGAAATTTAATTTTAATAGGATATTCTATGTATTGATTTTTCTCTATAATTTTGTATATTTTGTGGATGTGATAATTCGATTGGAAACGAATACTCTAATTCAAAAGATTGATCAACTTATTCTATTATCAGTATCAAATAGAGAGATTGGAACGATTAAGAGTATATTTAATAGCCTCAGAACTTCAATTTTTTTAGTAATTATTAATTTTAGCATATTATATCTTTATTACTATGAGTTTATAATATAATATAATGGCTATATCAACCAAAGACAATAATACTTTAAAGAAAAAAGGGTCTTCATTAGGAAATATGCTTAAAGGTACAGGTATATTTATCGGTATCTTTATTGTAGTTTATATAGTTATAATATTTGCGACTGGAGGATTCAGTAAATAAAATATATTTTCCTTTTTTTATGATCATAGAGTGTTAATTTATTATTATTATTATTATTTAGATATACATCTCCTAAAATTTAATTAACATTGTTAATCAAATAATCAATATTCTAAAATCTCTATGATATTACACTACAACAAGTGAAAAGACATAGATATGCCATAGCCTACTACTTCTACTTTTAGGATACCATTTCTGTTCGCTCCTCACTCACCTCTAGTGGTATACAAGTTGCAGGCTATGGCATTTAAATTATCTTCAACTATTAAATAGCATATTTAACAATGGTGTTTACTTCGTAAAACCAGTCATTCCAAAGAACTTCTGCCTAACATTGTCTTCTATATATCTTTGGCTCATCGAGGACTATGGCTTTAGTTTTTGTAATTTAATATATTTTAATTAGGTTAGTATTATTAACAAGATTGTGACCCTAAGCCAACATTCAAGACACAATTATCCGGTCAATATTATAGATTAAGATAGATGATGACGATAATTCTATTCATTTATACAGGAATAAGACTTCTTCATAGATAGTATAATAAACTGAGTGATGATGTTATTAATAATAATAATAATATTAAATACATATTATTAGCTGAAATGATATAAACATTCCTAAAGGTGCAAAGGGTCCGGCTGAAACTATTGGCAAAGGATTACAAGGTTTAGCAAAGTAATTAATTTTTATTTTGTTTCTCAGGCTATAGCCTTAATTGTTAAAAAAAATTTTAAATAATATACAAATAAACTTTTTGAGAATGAATAGAAGTGAATAATAATAATGATAACAATAATAACAAATAACAATAAAGAGTAACTAATTTTAGAAATTAGAATAATTTTTATTTGAATATTAATGCCTTAATTTAAGGACTAATCCCTATTTCTATGGGAGGATAGTTAGTTAAAATATTCATTAATACATATCCTATAAATATAATTGAAAATCCTGAAAAAACATAAGCAATAGTTTTTCTTGATAAAAATTCATTGCGTCTATTTTGTCTGAATAAGAAAAGAAGTCTTCCAATAACTTTATTCTGCCATTCTCGTATTTTCTGAATTCTTAACTCATATGTAATGGATTTAAAAAAAGGTCTATTTATTTTTTCCTTTTGCATAATATTTATTGATCTTTATATGCAACTGCGTTATTTTAAACTTTATATATATTAATTATAAAATGGTAAATTGATGGTTTTGAATATTACAGAGGGAGATCACGTATTATAATTGCTAATGTAACTGTAAAAGAGTACATCTTTTAGAAACCTCTTCATAATTTATAATGAGAATTGCGAAGAGATAATACTGCTATCATTCGTTACTCTCATTCAGTTCTGATCAAATGAAAACTTGATTGTCACAGTCTGGGCCATCCTCAACCACAATTGAGAGCGCTATAATTTATTTCAAATAACCAAAGAAGCAAAGCAATACCAAAAGAAAACTAAATCGTCTCAAAGTTAAATAGAATATTTCATATTAATAATGCCTCATATTAATAATTCCTTAACAATTCAATGTCCATCATAGCCTGCTATTACAATACAATAAAATAGTAACTGTTCTATTCCTTGTGAAGTAGGCTATGACAATTAAATAAATTATCTT
>DASVEV010000250.1:0-18649 GCA_036380415.1 Nitrososphaeraceae archaeon | reverse complement strand
TACATTCTGTAAGGTGTTGTCTAGTGTCTTGTTTATTGCATCTTGTTGTTGATTTAAGGTGTTATTGTAGTCTCTATTTGTTCTTTCATTGAAATTGGTGGTATTAGTGTTGTCTGTGTTTAATTTAGTTCTATTTATGTTTGTTTCATTAATTTTATCTTCTTTTGTTGACATAGTAACAAATACGTTACAAGGTATATAAAAAAATGTAAAGATATCTGTGCATAATCATGTTCTGTATATAGAAATCATCTTAATTTTATACAATGTGACTAGTAAAGTTTTTTTTTGCTGATTCTACACAAGCTGTATTTATTCACTTTGCATTTAATTCTTTTTTGTCCAGCATTATATACAACCCCTCACATGTCCGTATAAAATGTAATCACAGTAGATACTGGCTTTCAACAGGAAAAAACTCTATAGATTTGGATTCTATCTCTAAATTGTGAAATGGGAAGATTCGAAATTATATTTATATTATATGAATTTATTTTAAGTTTATGAAGATAAGAAAAAAATAGTAGTTAGGTAAAGTAATATTGTCTCTGTTAAGAACTATTTTTGTTATTAATTAATAGGATTTAAAACATTGTATCTATATCAGTTGGATGTGAAACAAATTTTACCTAATTGTGGTGCTCTTTTTTTCGGAAAATATTTAATCTTTTCTATGAATAAAATTAATTATCTAAAAAATATTGTTAAAACTCTCAAAGTTTAAATTTTAAGTAATTAGGAGTAGTTACATAATAATCAAGATTATTCCGTTTTATATCAAGGATAAGAAGTTTATTTCTTTAGGAAACAGAATGTATATCATATTATTATCAATTAATTTAACCTTTGGATGTACTGCTATAAGAAGGATTCCTAAGGTAATGGCAATTGATCTATAATTGATATTAAATGCCTGTTAGGTAATACTATGATTTAAATTCTCTATTTTATTTACCATCATAATTTCTCAAGCCAATGAGATTTAAAATTTTTCTTATATAAAACAATTGCTGCTATGAAAAGAATGATGGTCTCAGATAAGAGCATACTCAATAAATTAATGTTGGGTAAAAGGTTAGGAAAAAGCAACATTTCTCTCATGATTGTTAATCCTTGAGTTAATGGAAGAACATAAGCAAAATTATCAAAAGGGGATGGAAAAAATTCTACAGGAAAAAATACACCAGCTGATAATCCAAATATGGTAGTCGTTATAAATCCTATGCTTTTCATATCCTTTATATGTATATGAGAAATAACAATAATACTTGCTATTTCAAAATGAATAATTATTATCAACAAAAATACTAGAGAAGCAATCATGATTTGATTAAGGAAAACTGAAAAATCATAGAGTAAAACTGCAGTTAGTAATATGCTGATACCAATAATCATTGCAATAGAAAATGTGGCAACAAGACTTGACCATATTAATATCTTTTCTCCTCCTGGTGAGGATATTATGCTTCGGATGGCAGACGCGTCTTCTTTTATCGAACTTGGGAATTTGCCTAGAATAAAACTTACTGTCCGCCAAACAAAAATTCCCAGAACTAGAAAATCGATATACCTAATTTGGTTATTGTTTAGATTTAATGTTATTTGTTCCTCTCTCAAGTATAAAAAAATACTTAACCATAAGATAGGTTGCAGTATTGTAGTAAAAGTGCTTAGTGTAAACGAAAGATTATTTCTTATCTTTTTGATGGTAAGTAATATGAATGCATCAATGAGCATTAATTATTTCTCCAATCAATTTATCAAGATTTGGTTCTTTACTAATGATTTTCTTTATCTTTAATCCTCTATTGCCTAATGAGTTGATAATGGAAGATAAATCCCCCTCACCTTCTTTCAAATAAATATGAACTGATTTCTGACTTACATAGGTATTTTCAATTTCAGGCAAAGTTTGTAGAATGTCATTTGCCAGCAATCTATCGGATGTTTTTAGAATAAATGCATTTCTGAATTCGTTTGTATTCTGAATCAAATTTTCTAGTGGCTGGTTATATATAATTTTTCCATTTTTCATAATAATTATATCGTCAATTAAATTAGAATATAGAGATGCATGATGAGAAACAATTATGATTGATTTTCCTTCTTCTTTATATTTACAAAGTATTTTTACTAATATTTTTTTTGATTTATTATCCAAGAAAGATGATGGCTCGTCCAACAAAAGAATTTCAAACTTATTTATTAACGCTCTACAAAGATCAATCTTTCGTTTAGTTCCTAGAGACAAATTACTAATAAATTTATTTTTATCATGAATAATTTCAAAACTGCGTAATATATCGTTTATTTTTATATCTGTCTCCTTCTGAGTCTGTCCTCTTAGAAATAAAAAAAAGCGTAAATTATTAATAACTGACATATTGGAAAAGAGCGAAGTTTCATTCCAAACACAGCTTATATAAGGTTTAATTTTTTTGAAATTTGTATTTAAATCGTATTCTAATAAGAAAATATTTCCCTCAGAAGGAGAAATAATACCTGAAATGATATTTATTAAAGTTGATTTACCTGCACCTGATGGTCCAGATATTAGTGTTACTTTCCCTTTCAAAAATTTATAATTTATATTCTTTATCGCCCAATGATTATGATATTTTTTTCCTATATTGTTACATTCAATGACTGGATATATGACTGAGATTATGTAAAATTTGTCTATAAATTCATTCAGTTTTTGGTTGATATAATTGATCAGGTTCTGTGGTTAAGGTAGTTCCTTTTGGGAAGCCGCTTTGTGGGCGGTTTTGTAGCGAAGGCCGCTTTGTGGGCGGTGTTACCTAAATCACAGTAACCTGATTTATTATATCGCGATATCATATGTTTACATATGATGGATATTGTATAAGAGGAGAGGTATATATGAACATTTATAAAATTATTTTACCATAAAGAAAATCATCTAAAAAAGAAAATGAAAAAAAAAGAATGCAGATTCAATTTTCTTACATTTAACCTATTCAAATTAACTTTTGATAATCGTATATATTACTGAAGTAGAATAATTAAAAAAACCACAAAGTACATTAACGTCTAAAAGTGTTGGTTTTACTAAATTCTCTTTGTTTCCCAAGCTATAAGACTTCAAAAGTGAATTTCTTAAAATAGATTTATTGTTTTAGTATTAGTTTATTCTTCAATCATATCTTTTTTGTATCCATGCCCAGGAATACCTCCAATGCTTGTTTTACTAGATCATCTATAGATATACTACGTTTTTTTGCTTCAATATCAGCCTTTTCCCAAATTATTTCTTCAATATCTATGGATTTTTTCATTTTAAAAGTATCCTTTTTTATTTTACTATAATATTACTATATTAGAGTTGTGATTATGTTAATAATGGAATAACTTAGTCTTAGTCAATCACTGATCTCACTTTATAACAAATTCTTAATTTCTTAAATCAGTCAGATGTTTTTAATTCATCTAGGAAAAAATTTGTTAATTCTTGGAGATGGTATAATTTAACAGATGATAGATTAAGAATGATGATCAATAATAAACAAGTAATAACATTCGAGGTTTGAGCCACCATTAAAATTATATTTTCATCATTTCAAATACCTTTCAAATGCATTTCACGTAATTATTTTATGATTATTTAATAACGTTCAAATAGTTTTCAAATGTCTTTCAAATACCCCTATTATGCTCATATTAAGATTGTATAGAGGTAGTTGATTTACTACACTAGTTTGTAAAAAGTTTAATACAATATTATAAAATTCGAAATCAATTATGACAATGAGAATTTTTCCATAGTAGAATAATTTATCTTAAGTAAACTAATTCGTTTTGTATTTTCAATCAATGAATAAATAGGTAACATATAATATAAGTTCTCAAATCGTTAATTATTTTGTTTACTATGGTACATTATGGGAAAGGTATACTTTAAGATTTTTTATAGAGGGAGATTATTGTCATGATCACGCTCAACGATGCTAAAAAAATCATTGCTGCAGCAGAGAATAAGGCAGTTGAAATTGGCCAACCTATGAATATTGCAGTAGTAGACAATGGTGGTAATCTAATAGCTCATGAGCGTATGGACGGTGCCTGGATTGGTAGTATTGATATTTCTATTAAGAAAGCATTTACTTCAAGAGCTTTTGATATTTCTACAAAGGATTTAGCAACTCAATGCCAGCCTGGCGGCCAGTTTTATGGAATACATGTTTCCAACAATGGCAAAGTTATGATTTTTGCTGGAGGTATTCCACTCAAAAGAGATGGCCAAGTTGTTGGCGCAATTGGTGTGAGCGGAGGTTCTGGTGAACAGGATCAATCGGTGGCTGAAGCAGGTGCGGCAAAATTTTAAGTATATGGGTATATGCATTGAAAGATTTCAGCTCAAATTGGTGTAATAATTAATATTTAAAACATATCATAAAATTTTTTTTATGTTTTAATACATTTTACTAGAAGAGATAAAAGTTTTGTTGGTGATTATATTATCTGATAGTAATTGAAATGAAGGCAGTAGTATACAAAGAACCATTTAAGGTTGCAGTAGAAGATGTTCCTAGGGCAAAGATACAAAATCCTAATGATGCAATTGTAAAAATTACCACTACTGCAATATGTGGCTCTGACCTGCACATGTATGAAGGTAGAACAGCAGCCAAACCCGGAATTGTTTTTGGCCATGAGAATCTGGGTATTGTGGAAGAGATTGGTTCTGGTGTTACGAATATAAAAGTAGGTGATAGAGTAGTAATGCCTTTCAATATTGGTTGTGGTCATTGCCGAAACTGTGAAGAACAGTATACGGGCTTCTGTACAAATGTGAACCCTGGATTTGCAGGTGGTGCATATGGCTATGTTGGAATGGGACCCTACATGGGAGGACAAGCAGAATATTTACGTGTTCCTTATGCTGATTTTAATGCACTAAAACTACCCAATAATGATAATTCAAATGAACAAGACTTTGTTTTACTTGCCGATATATTTCCTACTGGATGGGGTGGTGTTGCACAGTCCGGGTTCAAGCCCGGAGAAACAATAGCAATATTTGGTGGTGGACCAGTAGGATTAATGGCTGCTTACAGTGCTAAATTGCAGGGGGCCTCCAAAATTTTCTCAGTAGACGGAAATAAGGAAAGACTCGATAAAGCCAAATCTATAGGAGCGATACCTATAAATCGACACGAGTGTGACCCTGTAGAGGAAATAATAAATCAGACAGATGGTGAGGGTGTGGACAGAGGTGTAGATGCTGTAGGTTATCAAGCCTCTTCAACAGGTGGAAAGAATGTACCAAATGTTGTCCTTGTGTCTCTTGTCAATGTTGTGAGACCAACTGGTGGAATAGGATCTCCTGGATTGTATGTTACACAAGACCCAGGTGCACCTGATGAGAGCGCAAAACAAGGTATGATGCAATTTCCAATAGGCAAATTTTTTGAGAAGGGACTCAAAATGAGTACAGGACAATGTAATGTCAAACGTTACAACAGGTATCTACGTGATCTCATAATATCAGGAGTAGCAAAGCCAAGCTTTGTTGTATCACATGAGATCAAGATAGATGAGGCACCCATTGCTTATGAAAAATTCGATAAAAGAGTTGAAGGCTACATAAAGGTTATGATTCATCCACAATGGTGAAATAGATCTAAATCTAATTAACTTTTCAAAATTTTCTTTGTTGATGATTGTTTGATATTTGTTGTAGCAAGAAATAATATTTTGTGTCTAATAAATTATACTTAAAAAAAAATAAATATCCACATATATAAGAGACAATTTATAACAATAATGAAAATAAAAAGCAAGTTACAGAAACCTCTTGGGCTAAAGGTCACAATCTTGTTACCAATCCTATTTGTTTTATAACTATTGACAGAACTTACAAATATATTTTTATAATTTATTCATGTCAAAAGAAACATATCTACAATTTAAAAATTCTATGATGAGGATGATATTTTAAATCAAAGACGATTTGAAATCCACATATTCCAGTGATTAAAGAGGCTATTACAATTGGTATGCTATAATTATTTAATAGAATGGGAATACTAATGATGAAGATAGCTGAAATTATCCTGGAGATTGTAAACTTTTTTCTACGAGTAAAATCATGAGTATCTCGATCTATAGAAATCAATTGTAATATACTCTGAGAAATTAAAGATATCGCTACTGAACCACAAATTAGCCATAAATCAGAGTTAGCTAATGCAGAATGTTGATCACTTGATACTAGACGTCTAATGCCAACTCCTACAGCCGTTATTGCAACAACTAAAGGAAAGTGTGTATATAACCAGATTAAGTATGAGGAAATCCTTCCCTTTTCTCTGAGAATTTGTATAGGTAATCTTCCGGTGCTGTCAAAATATAACCACCAAAGGCTAAAAGATATACATAATCCCAAAGATGCCTCAATCACTGAATATACATCCCACACTTGTTCAGTCAACCCAGTAACTATACCAACAATTGATTCTCCCAGTACAATAAGCGTAAACAAGCCCATGCGTTCTGGTAAATGAGAAATATGAGGTGCAAATTTTGAATGTAATTTCCCAACTGTATTAGGAGTAGCAAAATCAATTATTAATCCAATGACCCATAATGCAAAACGTACTTCTGTAACAGACACAAAAGCAGAAATTAACCAAATGATTGCTGCAATAGAGAAACCAATTATGTATCTTTTTACCAAAGGATTAGTAGATTCTGAAGATTTAATAGTTCTGAATACACGGACATATTCTAATACAAGTATTAAACGCATAAATGCGTAAGATAACGCAAAACCAGAAAATGTATTACTAAATGCACCTGAAATGTTTACAGCCATGGCACCAGCTCCCCCCATTTGTAATAGCAATAAAAGCCTATGTCCTATATCGTCAGTGTAAAACCTAGTAGCAAAGAATGCTGCACCTATCCATGACCACCAAACTGGTATAAAGAGAAACAAGAACCCAAAAAAATTTGATAAAGACACATCATGGAATAAATAATGAGATAGTTGTGAAATTGTTACTACAAAAATAAGGTCATAGAAAAGTTCTAACCATGTTGCATGACGTTCTTCATTTATATTTTTTTTATCTTGATTATTATTATCCATGTTAACTTAAATAGCATAATTCAAAATTAATAAATATAGATGATATGTAGTAGGTCATCAAAGTTTACAGTTACTGTGATATATAATTAAATAAACATTTACTGTCCCCTTTTATACTATATGGGGCCAGTGGGATGTAAACCAAATTTGACCTAATTGTGGGCGTTATTTTATTTTGCATTCTTGTATATATTTACCACAAACTCTTAAGTGCAATCGTCATTAAGGATGGTTGTGAGAGACTAACATATTTGAGGCCAACTATTTAAAACAAAAATTATTTTAGACTGTTAGACAATCTTTTTTTTAATTTATGTCTTGGGTATGAAATGTAATTAAATAATAATTCTCTCTGTTATTAAAATAAAAAAATGGAGTTACTTCAGTTTACATCTATGATTTAAGAGACGCGAAGAATAGAGGAAATATTTAAGGTTTTTTCGGAGAGAATGAATATTTATCAAGATAAAATAAAGATACTTTAAAATTAAATCATATTTGGGCTTTAGGCTGATCTAGATGGTTCAATTTGAGGTTCTTGATGTTCTCCCCAGCCCCATACTCCCTTCTGTTTCCATTTTATATAAGCAAATATCCAAGACTTTATCATTAATCCTACATCATATGAGCTATAGTCACTGGACCAATCTTCGTCAGGTTTTAGATAACACATAGTATTATCTATGAACATATGAGGTGTTTGTGTTGGATCAAGATCAGGTTCAATTATATGTACTTTAGGAGGAGACAAAGGATAATCATGTACATATTCTATTAGAAAAGTAAAGTATATTTTTTCAAAGCTTCCTTCAATTTGAAGTTGTGTCACAGGTAATTCAAGTACTAATCCAGTATTACCATTATCCATTATGTGAAACTTCCATCTGCTATTCAATTCGAATGCCCCTGCTATCTCATTTGCCTCGTATTGTATACTCCTATCGCCGTTTCCTACTACATTAAAAGATTCGTGCAAGTTAATCCACCTTTGAAATGATTTTTGAACATATATGGCAGTCGGGTATCTTTTCTAATATACGATCTTCCTGATATAGGACAAACGTTTCTACTTTACGATCTGGTAGATTCTTATTAAACCAATAATAAATATCAGATTTGAATGATTGGTCTATGTCTTTTTCTTCTAATAAAGTACTCAAAATAAACTTTACTGTTGGTAATGTAATGAGATCAATATCTATTCCAAGTCCTGGTTGTGTCAACATATCCTTCACATCTCTTCCGTAATTTTTAATGTAATTTTTATCTATAATTTGTGGCTTTTGAAATATTGTGTCATCGCCGTATTTCTTATATATGCACTTATAACATATAGATTTTTTACGTGGGTCAATTCTTATCATTATTCCTCCAGTAATTTTTTCAAACGCACCAGCAAATATAATCGGTATCTTTCTTTTGTAACCAAATTCATTAATGGTTTCATTCATGATATTATCTCCTGTAGCGGAAACTATAAGATCAACCTTAGATAATAACAAATCAAAAAAGGCTTCTATATTTTTATTTTCTCTAGAAAAAGGTTTTTCAACTGTAGTAATTTTAATTGTAGGAACTCTGTCTAGAATATGATCTTTAACTGCTAAAGTTTTGAATCGTCCAACATCCTTCAAGGAACAAATATGCCTAACTATGTTGTGATCCATTATAACATCACCGTCTATTAAAGTTAAATTTCCAATCCCACTCTTAGCTAGATATAATGCTATTAATGAACCACCTGAACCTAGACCAATTATAGCAACATTTTTTTTAATAAGTATTCCTAATGGATATTCAGGAGTAGCAATTCTACGATATAAATTCGAATAATCTTGTATAATGACTAATATTTCGTATTGATTATTACTGCTATCTTTGACAAAATTTTTTAAAGAGCTTTCTTCTTTAAATTCTTTTAAAGATAATTCAAATTGTGGGAGATTTGATATATTAAAAATTAAACTCGACTTAGATAATATTATATTACCTATATTAGGTAACTGATATCGTTTTTTGCTGTTGACGGTATGATCAATACTTTGTATTTGATATGTTGAGTCATCCATGATAGATCCATTAACGGAAAATAGAAATTTTTCATTACTTTTAAATTTCTTATTATCTAATAATGTTTGTTTAACTTCAGGAAATATCACAAGAAAAGCAGTTTTTGTGTTTGTTCTATTCTTATTTAATGTTAAGTTATGTTTTTCCCTAATTGACGTTTTTAACTTTCTCCTTTAAATGAAAAGTAAATATAGATAAAGATTTTAAAGCTCTAAAAAAGGTTTTTGTTCTACTTTTCAAGTCACCATTTTCTTTCTTATTATATGAATATGAAGATATATCAATATAATATTGTGATTTATCAAACAAATTTTTTATTTTGGGTAATAATTCTACTATATTAAAAAAAATATCTGAAAATGTAATTTCTTCAAATATTCTAGTAAATTTATGATCTAAAGTAACTCCAATACTAATCTTATCAGTCATAGATATATTGAGATATGGAAACTTAATAAATACAGAATAGACAATTTTATTAGTTGAAATGGATCCATTATCTTGCGGATTATAAATTTCCTCATAAAATAATTTATAATTTTGTGATTTATTCGATTGTGAATGGATAAATGTTTTACCAGTATGTTCTTCTAAATTTTTTGATAGATTATCAATGAAATTCCTAATGTTTACTGTTTTCGCATTAAACATTTTGTTTAATTCTTGTTTGTTAATTATTCTCTGAATCTGAATATCCTTTTTAAGAAATTGAGCTTTATCAAAATAGTAATTAGTTGCTATCAGGTTATAATCATTATTATAAAAATCTATAATTAGGGATAAATAATTTCGTTTATGACTATTCTGTATAAGAAATAACTCAGCTTGTTTATCATCTCCATTACTTGGTCCTCCATATCCTAAATGTTTATGCCAATTTCCTAGATAAGCAAGATTACTTTTTTCCATTTGTTTTGTAATATTTATTGCAAAATCTTCATCCATTTCAAAATAGACTTGTGTTCTTCTTGCATTAGATGAAAAGTGTATTAATTTTAAGATTATGATATATTCTCCGATGAGCTTTCCATAAAGTAATCCACCTGTTTCAACATTTTGGTGTCTATTACTTTCTTCAACTATATCATTAATTACATCTTCTGATATAATTAACTTTTTATAAATCATTTAATAGATAAAAATGCTTTATGTTAGGGATAGTTACTTTTCCAGTCCCTACATCAACCATATTATCTTCTTCTTTTCTTCTAAGAACTACCTCTGTAGCTTTATTTTTTATCCCTTCTAAACCTTCAATTACATGTTTCAAATCTCTAGGCATCATTAGTATATAGTAATAAGATATATTTATTATTTTTCTATTACTTGGCTTTGTAGAAACCATCACCATAATAACCAACAGATACGAATTTAGTAAGATATTGGGAGATAATCACTGTGTAATATTGGCTTTATAAATTCTACAAGAGGTTTATTGAATAACGATGGTGCTATGAATATAGTGGTAGGAGATTGGATACAGTCTTAAGACTTTAGCATACTGACTATTTTGTGTATAAATATATCATTTAAAATCCTCAAGCGGCTCATATGCCAGTCATTCTCGAATATAGAGCTCATTAGTTAGTCTTTTTTGCTAATCCTTCTGATGTAATGGCAGTCCAGAAACTGTTAAAAATAAAGAAACAGTTGTAAATATATTACAGAGACAAAAAAATATAGTAAGAACAATTCAAAAGTTGATCATCATTATATATCTATAACCTAAATTTTTTTCTTTTTTTAATACTTGTTATTCATTTAGTGTGAAGTAATATTTTATTATTTTGTTACTGTACTTTCATCCATGTATATTATTTCCCAAAGATGTCCATCAATATCCTCAAAACTACGACTGTACATCCATCCCTGATCTTGTGGCTCTCTATCTTCCTTACCTCCTGCTTCTATTACCTTGTTTATCATATCATCTACTTTTTCTCTACTTTCTATAGATAATGCCACTATTACTTCTGTATCTTTAGTAGTGTAACAAATTTCTTTACTAGTAAAAGTTTTAAAAAATCTTTTCAATCTTTCTACTAATATTTTGTTGTGAGCTCGATTTTAATTGCATATATGAACATTAGTTTAAGAGAGTCAATTCTTTGTGTCTTTCTTCTGAAATAATTTCTGTGACAGCATCATTGATTGGTATTTATATAATCTATAACAAATAGATTTAAAAAAAGACACAGGAAAAAACAGAGCATACATATAGATCATTAGTTTAAAATGATGTAGAAATGTATGATAATAAGATTGGAAGACTCATTCATACAATTAGCTAATAAATTAAACAAACCGTTTTTGGAAGGAGATAAAGATAAGTTAGCAAAAGCTATTGAGCTAAATTATAACAAAATATTTTCTATTATATCTAATTTAGAAAAATCCAAAGAATCTAAACCTACCGTAATAGAATTAGGGAATATAAATGGTAGATACTTTGCTTTGAATCTTTATTACTATCAAGATGAAATGGATGATGATATACCTTTGCCTATTAAGCAATTATTACCTACTATCTCTCCGGTTCGCTCAGATCTAATGGCGACTGTATCATCAGAAATACCCGATGATGAAGGACAAAATTATATCCCAGTCGGTGACATTTATGATGATGGGGATATTCATACACATTATGTAGATGAGGTTATACAAGAAGATAGTGGACTACGTTCGATAGACGAGATATAAAAAAAATTACTAAATGCTATTACAACTTTTAAATTATTATTTTGATGATTTTCTGAAGAACTATTACTTCTCATATATTCGACTCATAGATTCGAGAAGTTCATTTATGACCTCTATATTCTTGATATAGGAAGATTTTAAATTTTTTCTATTGTTGTAGATAGTTTTAATGGCATTTATCCTTCTTTTCTCCATACCGCTTTCACAAAATATATTATCAAAATCAATTATATGAACCAACTTATAGAATGGGACCAATGTTTTATATTGTGAAATTGATTCTAAAAATGGACTCATAATATTAAATTAGAAACAAGTAATTAACCATTACTTTATATTATAACTATATCTTAAGATCGAACTTTTGTATAACAATATACACTATTGTTATTAGATTCAATTTCATTATGTGTTTTAAGAAATGCTATATACCACAATAAATTCAATTATAAAATAAAATTGGTATAATTTAATAGTCTACTGACTAGAAATGATTCTTAAACAATTAATTTTTAAAATATTGTGTTTCTATATATTCTTGAAAATTTTTTGAATAAATAATGAGAAACAATAATATAAGAAAAAAGTTTTGATAAAATTAATTAACTTACTTTGGATATACTGTAATGGTCAATTATTTTTAATGAGTCTTTACTTTTATTATCATTCTTACACGATGACATGTCATATATTATAAAATCTCCTTCTTCTTCTAAATCTTTTTCTTTTAATTTTTGTTCATTGCATTTGTATCCTATATCATAATATTTTGCATCTAACTCTTTTCCATTAATCTCGATACTAAGGAATCCAAACCCATTAGACTGTTTTACAACATAATCTGGTTGATTTAAAAATATATGACTGCTTCTGCCACCTAGACCTATAACTGAGAAAATTGAGCCTTCTGGATTGACAAATTTATTTGTATTATTTGATTCATCTACAATTGGTTTGCTAATATTCTGAGGATTAAACCTAAGAGGTAAAGTTCTATCGTATAGATGATTATGGCCTTGTAATACTAGATCAACACCATATTTGTCAAATACAGGTTGATATTTTTCTCTCATTATATATTCTTGCATATGGCTTGTAAGTGAAGAATAAAATGGCTTGTGAAACATAACAAATATCCAATCAATAGAGGAGTTATTATTAGCCTTCTCTAGATCTTTTACAGCAAATTTATATTGTTCTGTATTCAGTGGAACATCTTCAACAATTACTTCATCATTTATTAAATGATATGGGGGTATTTCGCCCTTTATATTATATTTGGTCAATAGATCTTTGAGTGTTGTAGCATAATATTTTGCCTCTGGTTTATTACTTTCATCATCTTTATTGTTACTCGTCTCTTCAATACGAGCCTTTTCTTCTTCTTCCTCCAACATTTTAAAAACATCAAATGAAAATTCTAATTGCGTATCTAATACTAAAAAGTGTATATTTCTATAATCGAATGAATAATATGAATTTTGTAAATTATAATGTTTTAACAATGAATCTTTTAATTCTTTAGAACCTCCTTTTGCTTTTTCTTCTTCATCCTCATGATTTCCAATCGCAATTTTAATTCTTGAATCTAACCCTTTAGTCATATCATACCAGCAATCCATAGTTGGTTCATATGATAAATCTCCTAATACCAAGAAAATATCTGGCTTTTCCAATTCAATTTGTTTAATATTGTTTTGCGCAACAGGTCGACAACCAAAATCACCTGCAGCAACAATTTTTATTTTTTGTTCATTTAAAGTTTGATTTTGATTAAGAGGAGAAGTATTATTATCATCACCATCACTTATATTATTAAAATTTTTTTTGAAAGTATTAGTAGTAAGATTACTTTCATTTGTAAATTCGAAAGATTTATTATTATTTGTAGAAAAAACAACTTGAAAAGTTAAAGTTTGTAAACAAATAAGAAAGAAGACAATACTGAAAATAAAAGAAAATTTTATTAAGTCATACCATTTAAATTCTAAAAGCATCGTGTTATATTTTAAAATGTAGTTAAAAAACTTTGTTTGGTTTCTCTACTGATAAAATGTGTAAACATTATTATAAATACTTGTAAAAGAATAATATACTACATAGATTCTATTAATCTTCATTAGTAGAGTTTTATTCATAATAACTTAATTACTTTTATAAAATTTCGAAGTGTTGCTCCTATACTCACTTCTTTCTCTAATCCTTTAAAGTCTAATTATAAACAATTTCCAGTGTGGATAAGCGATGCAACTAATTTTCAAACGTAATTATAACAATCAAAAACATAATTATTATAATCTTGTAATTCTGTATTTAATTAATTAATTAATTGTTTTTTGTGAATAAATCATAATAATTTGAAACAAATGCAAATATTACATAGATGGAAATTACTAAATTGTTGAAGAATTTCAGTAGTATATTGTGAAAGATTTTAAAACAGACAATACATTAATTATCACCGATCCTATCCGAGATTATCGCAAATGATTCAATCTGTTATTGATAATTTCTAACTCCCCTCATTAAAAAAATCTATTATTTAGATCTATTTATTTAAACCAGCCAAAAAATAATCCTTTATCTGGATTGTTGTTTTTATCAATTGTTCTATTAGTAGCATCATCAACAAGTTCATTGCTATTTATATTTCCAGCATTTTCGTTTAGGTGTTGTTGTTGAGGGATGAGGTACTATTGACATTTGTAGTGTTATTTTTTAAATTTTCACAGTCGTTCTCAGGAGCTGAATCTTGTTGTGTAACATTAAAATCTATTACCATATCTGGACCTGGCCCGCAGATGAACATATTTTTTCCTGGTCCCCCAGTAAGCTTATCGTTTCCAGGACCTCCATATAGTGTATCGTCTCCTCTATCACCAAATAGCATATCATTTCCTTCTCCAGCTTCTAAATGGTCATTCCCACTTCCACCTCGTAACCAATCTCTTCCTTCATTTCCATAAAGTGCATCATCTCCATCACCTCCACTTATGTCATCACCTGCCTCTTTGCCACCTATAGTATCATTTCCCTGTAAACCTTTGATAGTATCTTGACTTAATGTACCCGTAATACTATCAGCATTTTCAGTCCCATTAATTTCATCAGCCCATACCGATTTCATGATATTATATTTATTACCAGCAAAATCAGTTTCAAGAACTAGTAAAAATAATAATCCTATTACACAAAATAGGGAAAGAATTAGACAGTTTGGATTAGGTATTTTGGAGACTTGCATATTATTAAAATTTAGAATTTTTTTATTGATTCTTAACATTTTTCTTGTATAGTAAAAAAAGAACTTGTAAATAAAGAGATATTGAAAGATTCTTACTTAATATTATACAGTAAATTTTATCAATTATATTTATTTGTAGCTTCAATCAATTATTTGGGTAAAATATTAATGAAATAAATTTATATATACATAATACTTTTTTTATCCTGTTTTTGATAAGCAAATGTTAATTAGATCACTGTACCAATATATCATTCCCTTTGTTAGTCACCAATAACTGATTTAAATTATTTAGATTTTGAGAGTTTGTTAAAATATTTGGATTATTATAGATGGTTGCTTTATCTATGCTGGTAGCAATTTTCCATTACCTGTTGCTTTAAATTCACATTCCATCTTACTTTTTTCTAAGGCATAATTCTGGTAGAAAATCGCTATCGGAACTTATAGAGTTGTGTCGTAAACAATAAGAAGGATTCCATTTCGTCGTTTTTATCGAATATTCAAGCTTCTCCTTCTCTTTGACATCTTTAAAGGATCTTATTCTAGTATTTGGAGGATTCTAATACTTAATTGATTCATCATAATCCACATAGCTTACGGTTTTACAGGAGCTTCTATCATCAAATTACATATTGGATAAGCATCAGTGGTATTCTTGAAATGACGTTGATTTATCCAATCTCTAACATAAGGAAAACTCAATTTTGAGATAAGACATGATTCTTATATTTTTTATTTGTACATAATATGTGGAATGTTTTACTATAATTATCTTAACTTTTCTTGTGATATTAATACTAAAATAAGTAAATCACTTATCTAATAATATGGGAAATAGAAGTAGGACAGAAATAGTGGGAAGTATACTGGATGCTGCGAATGGAGGAGCGTCCAAGACGAAGATTATGTACACAGCTTTTCTAAGTTATAACCAATTAAACGAATATCTAACTAGCTTGATAGAAAACAACCTAATAGAATATCTTGACGGTACTCACAAATTCAAGACTACAGAAAAAGGATTGTTCTTTCTTAAAATACATAATGAAATTGGAGAATTATTACAACAAACTACCGTGGAAAATAATAACTAATTAATTTATATAAAATAAGAACCAATAATAATGTTTCCGACATTCATGGTTTAAAGATATTAAGATCGCTTGAACAATTATATATTGTATGTTTTTACACTTATAGTATGACATAAAATTTGTTTGCTTCAATTATTTGAGGGCTGTTCTTCCAAGTAGCGTTGTTTGTATCTAATAATACGGCAAATATTTGTATAATACAAATTAAAATTTACTAGTTATCTCATTGTATTGTTCCTTATGAAGGATTAACTATAAAGTTTTTATAAAAAATAAAATATCAAAAAAAAATAGGTTCTGTTGATTTTAAAGGTGATTAAAATGGGTGTTAAAGTTATCCCCTAACACCCATGTAATTGAAGCTCAAGACAATGCTTGAACATGTGTAATAAGAGAATGGAAAATAAAAAACTGTTGATACAAGTCTGTCACTTTAAGTTTTTATATTGGTTATCCGACGGTTTGCATTTTGAATAATAATTAGCCATTTGTCATTACCTTAAATCTGAATGCCGCATTTTTCTGCTGGAGTTTATCCGGTAAGTACATTGAATAATTGATTTATTATTTTAATTTGCCAAAGGAAAGGTTAAGAAAATTATAGGACAATATTCTATAGGTTGAAATTTAGTTATGATAAAAAGAGTATCCCTTGAGTAAGGCATATTTTTTCTGTAAGAATTTACAATACAGATAGTGTTTCAGTAAGCAATAATAACTCTAAAGATATTAACTATTTAGGAAATTAAATCAAACTTATCCAAATAAATTTTCTAATAACATTTAGATTGAATATCATTGAAATTAAGGATGAAATGTTCATTTTGCAAAAATGCTTTGCTTTATGTCAATAAATTAGAACGTAATACAGGTCAACAAATGATACTTCTTAAATGTAAAGATTGTAAAATAAGATATAAAGAATTTATTTTAGATAGTAAAACTATAAATTATTAAATATCGGATCATTTGATCGTTTGAATAAATGATATTTTGAGTTCAAAAACTGATGAGATTATCGATAACTTGATTGTAAACTCTTTTCCTTTAGCATTTATTTACGATGAATTTATGATTAGAATATTTATGATATTTCTAAAATAATAGACAATGACCTAAAAGATGGCAACTGTAGTAATAATAATAAAAGTGGAATAAACTTCGACAAGACAAAAATAAAGGTATGATAAAAGTATTAACAATATTTAACAATTGAAGATGAATAATCATAATAATAACAATAATTCCATATCCAGAAGGAAACCTATAGAGAATGTTTTAGTATTACAAGGAGGTGGTTCACTAGGTGCTTTTGCTTGTGGAGTTTACAAAATTTTACATAAAAAAAATATTAAATTTGATATTGTAGGAGGAACATCAATTGGAGGTATCAATGGTGCTATCATAGCTGGTAGTAAAAATGACAATCCGGTAAAAGATTTAGAAGATTTCTGGATGGAACTTGCTGAAAGTAGTTATACTGTTATTCCAGATATTGTTACTTTAGATTATGACGATAAAAGTAAAGGAATAGGACTAAAAACACTACCCTCGGCATCATTAAATGCAGCAATATATGGTGTTCCAAAAATGTTTGTCCCAAGATGGTTTCAAACTAATAGTATAACAAAAGAATCTCTCTTCGGGGAACAACAACTTCCTTGGAATTGGACCTATCTATATGATAATTCTCCTTTAGGCAAGACTTTGGAAAAATATATAGACTTTAAAAAGCTATCTCCAGAAATTACTTCATCGTCCTGTTCTACTAAAACAATGCGCTTGATTGTAACTGCTGTAAATGTACTTACTGCGGAACCTCTAACATTTGATAGTTTTAAAATACAAATTCAATTAAAACATCTATTAGCGTCAATAGGTTATCCTAATTATGGTTTTTCTTGGATAGAGGTAGAAGATGGAGTTTATGGATGGGACGGAGCTCTTTTAAGTAATACCCCTATGAGAGAAGTACTATTGCAATCTCCATCTTATGACAAAAATATCTTTATAGTAGAAAACTATTCAAGAAAAATTAATCATCTACCATCCGATATGACTGAAGTACAATCTAGAATTAAAGACATATTATATTGTGATAAGTCTGAAAGTTTAAGTCAAATATCAAAACTAATTACAAGACAACTAGGGTTAATCGAAAATATGTACTCGGAACTTAACTTTTCAAAAATAGATTCAAAGAAATTAGAATATATAAAAAAAGAATATCAACAACTTGTTAACAACTACGGTGCAAAAATTTTAAATATTACAAGAATTAGTAGAGGGACTACTGAATCCCCTTAT
Organism: Nitrososphaeraceae archaeon; assembly: GCA_036380415.1. Classification (GTDB taxonomy): domain Archaea; phylum Thermoproteota; class Nitrososphaeria; order Nitrososphaerales; family Nitrososphaeraceae; genus TH1177. The sequence goes on along the minus strand of DASVEV010000250.1, from coordinate 117 downwards.
CCTCTTCAAAATGCAGATTTTTCAATTCATACTGTTAAAGCATTAATAAAAGAAGGAGAATCTAAAGCTATGGAAATTCTTAAATAGAAAAATAAGAGCAATAAGATTTGCAACTTT
>DASVEV010000249.1:0-7660 GCA_036380415.1 Nitrososphaeraceae archaeon | reverse complement strand
TCTACTGCAATAACTTTTCCTTGTGGGACTTTAATTGATAATATCCTGGTCGTTCTTCCAGAACCACAACCAGCATCAAGAACTATTTCATTTCCTTTCCATTTTCTATATTCTATTATCTCCTGTCCCCATGATTCTTGTGCATCTGAGATACGATCATACGTTATAGCATCCCAGTCATATTTCATTAATAGATATCGCTCTTATTATTTATATAAAGTTATTTTGTAAGATGTTGTTAATGAATAATTTTTCAATATAATCTAATGATTATTAAAAAATATATAAAAGAAATCCGAATATTCAAAAATTATATGTATGTTGGTAATTGTCTCAATGTTTGTCAGACTTTATCCTTTATAATATTGTTATTGTATATGGACAAAATATAAACAACAATATATTTGATTCAAATACAAATTAATCCAAATTTAGCCAATGAGAATATAGAAAATAATGGATCAGAACAGAGAATAAGCTATGAAAAGATAATTAGAGGATTTTATACTCGAGGAAAAGAGTTCAATATTTTCAAATAAAATATTCTATAATACTAGTTAAATAAGAAAATAAAAGATACAAGAATTAGCTACAACTTTATATCTATCTCAGTGTGATGTGAAACAAATTGACCTAAGAAGAGATTTGAAGATCATTTTTAATGGATTAAAAAAATCATTTTTTGTATGTATAATATTAGATATTAAGAGATGATGTTTTAGATATTTGTTTACTTGTATCAAAAAAGCTTTAAGTTTAATGCTTTCCATAATGTTATATGGATTCGTCTAAGAATAATGACGAAAATAATAAACTTATAGATCATTTAAATGAACTTTTATCAATTGAAAATGCTGTAACAGAACGATTAGAAAGACGAATACTGGAAACTCCTAAGCAAGAGTCGAAAAATCTGTTACAACAACACCTCAAGGCGGAAAAAGAACAACAAAGAAGATTGATGGATCTAATCTCTTCTTATGGTAAAAAGCCAACTAATTCAAAAGCAGATATTATTTCTTTGCATTCATTAATTAACGAAGCAAGAGATAAAATGAAAAAAGATAATGTTACTAAGGCTAAAGATACAAACATAATAACAGAAATATTATCCAAAACAATCAATGACAATAAGACTAATGTCAATAACACTATAATGACATCTGAAGAATCTGAGATACTAAATACAAAAGAAGATGCACTGATAAAAAATAACGAAATATCCTCTTATAAAAAAATATTAAAAATAGCGGAAGGAGTAATGGATAAAGATGCAATAAGCATAATAAAGCAAAATTTACAAGAAAAAGAATCAATATATGATAAACTAAAAAGTTTTGAATCTAAAATGCAAAATGAGATAGGGGAAAATAATAATGATAATCATAATGAATCATTTAAGGTAGGATCTGCAGTTGCTGATATGTTGACATCTTATTGGAATTCTCAAGAAAATCCATCTAAAGTATATTTGCTCAATAGGAGAGTTCATCATGGAGCAATCGGTGCTTTACTTGGTTTGTCTTCTCTATATAAAAAAAATCCACTTGTTACTGGGATTCTGTCAGGTTTGGGAGCAGGTCTAAAAAAAGATGATTCCAAGGATTCCAAAGAATGGTTCTTATTTAGAAAAAAAGAAGATGAGAAGTAGAGATTGAAAATAAAAATATTAAATATGTTGATTAAATTAACAAATTAAAACAGTTAAACATGACCTACCAATATACAATGGATTAGCTCCATTTTTGTATCTTTCATAGTGGGATGTGAAACAAATTTGACATAAATTTTGGTCCCAATTTTTAAAAGTTTGAATCATATATCGATAGGATCAAATACTTTATAATAATAAGAGAAATTATTTGAGATTTTAGAAATTCTTCTTATATTGTATTGGCTTGTTTTTCTATCATTGTCTTCGATATACCTAGAGAGTAAATTCATAATCACAAGATTTTTCGGGCGTTATAATTTAACAAATAAATCCTCTTTTTATATAAATAAATAAAAATAAAGTAGTAATATTGTGTAAATAAAATTGCTATTAATTCCAGAGATGTACCATAATTCTGAAATAAAGGTTTGTACCTCATAAGAAGATGTATTTACTTAAATTATTAATGACTACATTTTTAATAATTATACTCACAATCTCAACTATAGTAGGTAATTCATTTGCACATACTTTTACAAACAATGAAAGTGCTGCCTTTTTGGCTTTAATTGATAATATGAAAATTCAAGCAAGTTTAATTCAACAATCTATCTCGTCAGGAAATATAGACATAGCAAAACAGCATATTGATAAACTAAAAGAACTTTATAGTAATCATACAAATGAAGAAATAGCAGAGAAAAATGAGAGAATTGCCAATGAAATATCTACAACAATAAATTATTTTACGCCATCATCAAATCAAAATAATTTTTCTCAATCTCAAATTGATAATAATGTACAGAATCTTAATGCAATTTTAGATGAATCTATATCTGTAAGGATTCCTCAAGATGTTTTAGATAACTCCACAGTACACGCTCTGCATTTTGTTGAATTAGTCAATGCAGTAGATATGAATTATAATAATACTCTAGTAGAACAAGATATTCAAAATATGACCTTAGTTAACAATAATAAATCTAGATCTCAAATCGAAGACATCGTCTCTTATAATACTACAAGAGATCTATTGAATGTTGCAATAGATTTGTATGAAGCAAAATTAAAGAGTAAAATAATAGTCAATAATAACAATTCTGGAACTTTTGACAAATTACAGGAAGGAATAAAGCAACTTAAAACATCTATAGAATTGAAAAAACTCTCTAGTGAAATAACTAACATTATCAATGGAGCTGTATATCCAGCATTGCAGGAGTTATATAACTTTAAACTAGGAGAAGAAGAGGATGTCCATACAGAAGAAAAAGAACATAGTGAAGCACATAAAACAGTAAGAGATTCAGTTACAGTATTATTACAAGACTTGAGTATTCCAGCAACAGATTTTATACATCTTTATGATTCCACACCATATAATATAATGAATGGACATGTTGCTTTAAAAGTTCCATGTGGAGATGATAGCACTTCTCCCATTACAGTTTTAATTGGTTCAGCTCCCAACATGACAGCAGGAACCCTTGAAAATCTTCCCACTTTATCAACTCCAGGAGAGCAATGTCTATATCATGTTGATTTAATTCCAGATGGAAATGTAACAACAATTACAGATATTGCTATATCTAATACTGGAGAAGAAGATATACAATTCCCACCAACTGCAACAGTAGTAATAGGTATAAATAAAGTAACGAAAGGAGAGCATGGAGGAGAACATTCTGAAAGTACAGAAGAACATGCTTCTACTACTAATACAGCAGCAGCAGCAGCAGAAGCTGAACACACATAATCTACGTCCCTCAAGAATACCATAAAGACATATTAAAAGACTTCAAAGGTAAACCTCTGAAAATAACTATTGAAGAGGCAATCTAAAAATATTTAACATGAGTTCCTATATTAAAATAAAATCAATTTATTTATAAGATGATACTTTCCTGGGGTACTTAAAGAGAAAAATGACTGACAGAGATTATTATTTAGATATGGCAATAAATGCTGCCATAGAATATGTTAAGAAGAAAGAGGGAATCGAATTGGAAGGAAAAGATAGACTCAGATACAAGTCTATTATAATTGATGATGAAGAGTTTCATGTTTTTGCATTTTTCAAATATGGACTTATTATTGATTATGACAATAATACTGACGAACTAGTAGTTAATGAGTTGGACGGTGTTAAGAGCGGTAAATATACTAAAGGAGATCTTGCTTTCCTTAAATCTAGCATAGATAGATTCGGCAGTCTGGAAGAATTCCAAAAATCATACAAAGAATTCAAACAAGAGCATAGCGCAGATACTATAAAAGATATTCAAGAAATAAACAAAGAATTTAGAAAAGAATTTGGTATTCCTGATAGAATGGCTATTCCCGGCGACTTGGATAATTTAATTGATCAATAACTCATAAATATTAACAAGAATGAGTTCTAATAATACCAAAGAATGTAAACATGATGTCCTCTCTGAAACAGATTTGTCTTGCACTGTTTGTGGAATGTCAAGATATGATCAATTGCAAAATAAAAAAAGATTAACAAAAAAAGAAGAAAAAGAATTGGAAGATTATGTAAATCGAAAACATTGGGGATTGATAGACTAATTATTATTAATTAAAATGGCTTCTACTAATAACCAAAATATTAATCCAAGGCCTTGCGTCAATAACTGTGGTATTCAAATTTACTGGAATGTTGCAACAAATGAGTATTGGGAAGTTTTTACAAAGAAAAAACATATTTGTCCAAATAGATCCAACAAACCACAAGTAACTAATACTACTGCTACTACAACAGCAGCAAAGCCCAATTATTACAACGGTAGGAAATCATTTACTAACGTAAAACCAAAGATGTCTAATTCATTTGAATTGTTAACTGGTCCAATTGATATAATTCAAAAGAAATATGAGATGTTATCTGATATTGTAATTGTTGAGTATGGTGGTAAGGTCCATGGCTCTCAAAGGGATAGAGATCCCAAAACAGGTCTTATTGACTTGCTGGTATATTATGAAGTTCCCCTAGGACAGAGGGATGAAGTAAAGAAAAAATTTGAAAACTTTACTAAAAGTCATAATATAGTTCTACAAAAATAATAATCATTTTATATTAAAAAAGAAAAAATTTGTTTGTGTGAGTTATTCCTCTATGTAATGAAGGAAGAAGGATTAGTTAATGGCCTTTATTGGACAATTCCCATATGAGATCATTAAACATTGTATTCATATGGCCAATTTTAACATCCATACCTTCAAGGAGAGTAAGGGCTTCTGAAGTATTATTGGATTTGACTAATTGTTTAACCTGATCGATATTATTTGTTAGTTGGGAATGAGTAAATCTCATTTGACTCATTATTTGTTCTGAAGCACCTATTTGGGCAAATACCTGCTGTAGTGGAATAACAAAAAGAATTCCAATCAGTAACAGAAATACAATCACAATTGTCTTCATAGTATTATTATACAATTTAATCTTTTAAAGATTTAGAATATTTCATTATTATTATAGTGATAATGATGTCAAAAGAATAACACTAATAGAAAAGTTAGATAGACGAGAACTCAGAGATTTAGAGAATGCATATGGTATTTTGGCAGTTTATGATAGTGCTGGTTTTTCATCACAACAAGCACTTCAAGGAGTTAAAATATATCATAATCTCAAAATTGACATCCATGACTCAACATTCGACTATAGCCGAATATCGGCTATAGTAAATGAAGCAAAATCTACACATATAGGTAAAACTAGATGGAAACAAACATTTACACCAGATGAAAAATTCCTCAATATCTGTAAATCAATAGGCTATAGTCCCAATACTCAATATCAATTATTGCAATTGATAATACCAGTCGAAGAAAAAATAATGGAAGAAGTAAAAAGAAAGTTATCAAACTTTCTTTTTGCGAGTGCTAGTAGAGCAAACTACTAAAATAATAATATACAATATAATACAGATATAGAAAGAAAGTAGGATTCAAATTAACAAATAAACAAACTTTTTTGTCTAACTGATTTAAATTACAAAAATTTTATTATAAAAGAAGAGAATAATAAAATGCAGCATGATGATATAATAGAGATTGCAGCAGCAACAACAAGAAGAATTCAACTTTCTATTAGAAGAATCTATGAATATGAGGAAAACATTGAAGTTTTGATTGCAACAAAAACAAATTCAAAACCAGAAAGACAAGAGAATTTCACAATTTCCATAGAGTAGAACTGGTCTATGAGTTAGAGAAGACAGAGGGATAGAGACCCTAAAACCGGTCTTATTGACTTGATTGTATATTATGAAGTACCTTTAGGGCAGAGAGATGAAGTTAAGCGAAAATTTAATAATTTTGTTAGAAATACAGAATTAAAAGTTATCAAGGAAAGAAGTTGAAATAATACAATAATGTTCATATTGTATTTAAAGATCGCATAAATCTTTTAAAGGTCTTTTTTAGCCTTTTTATATGGATATCTTTGATTCCATTGGTAATGGATTTATAAGTGCTTTAGCAAGAGAAGTCTTTTCACGGCTATTTAATTATACTATTCAAAATAAAGAAAAAATAATTTTTGTATTTAAGAAAATATTTAAGAAAACAAGAGATTATGACTTGAGTAATAATCATCCCAACACTCCATTTACTTACAATGGAAAGGAATTTGTTACTCACACATAAACAATCAGTACAGTTAACAATCTAGAGAGTGGACCTTATCTGAAATGGCAACAATCAATCTTTTCTTCTAGAACATTATTCTTATTTTATTTAGGATAATTAATTAGTGTTATTTTTAACTAAATTATTATTAATAACAAATCTGTTATTGTAATAGTGGAATCAGAAACATATATTACCACTGAAAATACGAAAAATAGCACATATACTGAAGTTCCATGTGATATATGTGGGCTTTTGTTTGATTCTCCAGATATCAAGGAAGAACACAAAAAATTAGTACATGTCGAACATAAAAGGCCCAGTGGTGTAGGTTAATCTATTAAAAATATTTTATAATAATAGCAGAATTAAATTTTATTTCTTCTTATTTTCTTGAAACCTTTTTCTAGTATATAGTCCTAATTAATCAACATAAAATACTAGAGATATACAAGTTGTATGACCAAAGTACATTTTAAGTATTGTACTCTGTAACAATCTTATTATGTGAAATAACATTTTAGTCATTCTCTACGAGTGGTGGAATGATGATGATTATGATAACAATATTGGTTCACATGCATTAGAATGTAAAGAATTAGAAAATTATGATAAATTTATGGAATCACATATTAATTATCTAACGATATTCTATAATCGTGCTTTAGTGTATAAACAAAGGCTGAAGAAGATATATTTAGCAAAGATAAAAGGACATTCCAAGTAAATATCTAATATATTGCTACAGTAATAGATTGACTATTAAAACCTATAAAAATTTCTATATTCTTTGTTGGTTCCGAAAATAAAATTCTCAATCTTCTAAGATAGTAATCTCTTGTAACTTGTGATCTAATAGCATATACAAATAAAGAATATGCATTAGATTCCTCGTGAGTTTGTTCTATTATTTTCAATTATTTTTTGATTCACCTTATTTTTTTATTTTCGAGTGAATCCAATTAGAGAACTAATATCACAATGGGGCCAGTGGGATGTGAAACTAATTTGACCTGATTTTTGTCCCCAAACATTTCTATATTACGATGGTAGTAAAAACAATATAATTAACAATACAAATGAGAAAATTTTTAGCCTTTGAAAAAAGATATTATAATATCTATGAGTTATAAAATAAAAGAAGAAAGCTCACCAAGACATAAAAGAACAAGATCTTTAGAGAATGTTCTTATTATGCAAGGTGGTGGATCCTTAGGATCTTTTGCCTGCGGTGTTTTTAAGGCACTAGTAAAACAAAAAATAAGAATAGATATAGTTGCTGGTACTTCTATAGGTGCTGTAAATGCTGCCATCATTGCAGGTAGTAAGAGCGATCAACCAGAAAAAGATCTCGAGGATTTTTGGCTTGAA
>DASVEV010000248.1:0-13482 GCA_036380415.1 Nitrososphaeraceae archaeon | reverse complement strand
ATATATTCCCCAAATTCATTTACTATCTCTTTATTCTTTATATTAGGAATATTTTGGATTTTTCCTATTGTTGTAGATAGTTTTAGTGGCATTTTATCCTTCGTTGCTCCTTGATTTTACAAAATCTAATATCAAACTCACAGTATATGAACCCACTTATAGAATGGGACCAGTGGGATATGAAACAAATTTGACCTAAAAATAGGACCCAAACTTTCAACCCTTGATTCTTCTATAAATAGCATTAATTATCTGATAATAATAAAATTTTGATTGTCATTTTATCTGTAAAAGAATTTAAAACTTTGAAATCTTATTTACTTAATATATAATAGAATATTAGATGTCAAACTCAACAAGGGTAAAAATAAGATTAAGCATTCAAGCAGCACATGAACAGTTTAATCCTAATGAATTGTTAGATGATGCAATATATCTCGATAAAAAGGAGATAGAACGTTGCTGGAGTAGTGACCATTATATGCCCTGGTGGAACACTGGAGCTTCTGGTGGAGCAGCATGGCCATGGATGGGTGCTGCATTAGCAAAGACTACAAAATTGGTTATTGGTACAGGAGTAACAGCACCCATACTAAGATATAATCCTGCAATAGTGGCACAAGTCTTTGCAACATTATCTTATATGTTTCCAAATAGAGTATTTTTGGGAGTAGGACGAGGAGAAGCCCTAAATGAAGTACCAACCGGAAATATTTGGCCATCAAATAAAGAGAAATTCAAACGTTTAAGAGAAGCTATAAAATTGATAAAGAAATTATGGACTGAAGATTGGGTTAATTTTAAGGGAGAATTTTATTCAGTTAAAGATTCTAATTTATATACTAAACCTGATTACTTAATTCCTCTATATATAGCTGGTTTAGGAGAACAATCTGCACAATTAGCTGGTGAGGAAGGAAATGGTTTTGTAACTAATGAGCTAGATATAAATAAAATAAAAGATAAGCTTTTACCGGCAGTTAGAAAGGGAACTTCTAAAGCAGGAAAGAATTATGACCAATTAGAAAAAATATTATTTATTCCAGCTTCTTATGATGAAGATAAACAAAAAGCAATAGATTCAATAAGATTTTGGAGAGGTTCTATGATTAAAGCATTCTTTGACGTTGATGTACATGATCCAAGGAAGATTGAAGAAAATGGTCAAGTTATCGGAGATGATTCGTTAGAAAAAAAGTTATTTATAATAACTAATGAAGAAGAAGGAATCAAAAAATTACAAAAATATATAGATATTGGGTTTACAGAAATTGTATTTACTAATTCCAGTCCTAATAGAAAGAAATTTGTAGATCTTGTCAAGAAAATGTCTACTACTATAAACAGTCGGTAACTTTTATGTATATTTTCTTATTGTAGTTACATTTTTAATAATAATTCAAATATATGCATGACAATGATTTAATATTGAAAGAATAAAATAAAAGAGAATAAAAATAAAGTAATAAAATAAAATAAAATGAATTTTGAAATATCGAAAAACATTTGTGAAATTTGTAGACAAAAAGCAACCGCTGGAATACTAGACGAAACCAAACAAATCAAAATAAGGTATTCATGTCAAGATCATTATTTACAAGTTTATAAAAAGATCAAAGATCAAAGAAAGAAATGAATAATTACAAAAATACTCTACAAAATTACTGAATCTTTCCAGATCGATTCAGAAGAAAACCCAACTGATAGAGATATATTTAACAATTCAATCAAAATAATGCGATAATGATCGATGTTTAGTAACTCTCTCTATTGACAATCAAATTTTGCAAAAGAATTGTAATCCGTTATTAATTGTTGTGGATACCCACACGTATAAAATTGATTTGGATAATGTGCATCTTCTATATCGTTTCTAACATCCGATTTTAATTTAAGATTAAGAATTTCCTTTGTTGTGTTTGTTGAGGAGATAGGAACATCTTTCTTATTATCTTGACTATCATCTTTGTTTTCATTCTCTTTTATTGCAAAAGATAAGTCATTAGAAGATACAAGCAAAGTAGTGGTTACAAAGATAATAACAATTACTAAACATAAATAAGTAATGTTCCCTTTATTAGGTTTCATATTTGTTTCCAACTTAATTCTATAAATATATCCCTTAAGGGACTTCTATATTTGTCGGATTAAAAACATTTACTATAAAGTGAATTTACATTAGCAAAGATAAAGGTAAATCTTTACTTTTTTTAGACCAGAGACGTATGAGTAAAAATTATTATTATATCTTGTAATGTTAGATTTGAAGTTTATTTTGATTTAAAAATATCGTTTATTTTTATGAATTATCCTGTAAGGAATAATTATTTTATTCTATAAACAGCACCCAATTTTTCTGATTTTGATTGCTTTAGTCCTGATACTACATATAGGTTCCCGTCTGGACCTTGCTTCAAGTCAGTAATAATACTAAAACCTTTTGCGAATAGTATGTCAGCAAACTCTGTATCATCTGCAGCTATTTTATCTTTTAAAACACCTTTTAAAAGCAGTCCAGTTCGATTGTCATTTAAATCAAAATGAAATATTTGTCCATCTACAGATCCCACAAACATGTCATTTTCATATTCAGTGCCAAAGTTTTTGGAATCAAGAAATAATAGCGCAGTTGGAGGTGTTGATTTATCCCATATGAACTCAGGAGGGGAATAATGTCCCTTTCCTTCAAAATATACTAAGTCTTTAGGATTATTACCTACAGTTACATATTCACCATCACCTTCCTTGCCATCTGTTTGCAATTTTTTACCTTCTTCATTAACTCTCCAAATACCGAATATCTTATCAGAACCACTATTAAATCCTGGTTCTGCCAAATTAATTTCATCACCAAATTTTGGTCCGTTTTCTGTTAACCATAATTTTTCTGTAACAGGATCGAAATCAATTCCAAAACTATTTTTTACTCCATAGGCATAATACAAGTTAAGGGGATATTCAGTTCCAAGTATTCCTTCACCAGCGGGTTTGCCATCTTGGGTTATTCTTAGAACACCAGCCCTTCCGTCCACAGCCTCACCATCCTCATAATTTTGAGTCTTCGTTCTGTATACCTCTGATGGAATAGTGTGTTGGAAATTTCCTACGGTAACATAAATATTATTATCTGGTCCAATATCTATAATTCCTCCAATATGTGCAGGATCAGGAAAAGATGGAATACTTAACAATAATTTTGGATTTATCAAGACATTATTTTTATTGTCCAAATCATATCTGTATATTGTATTCTCACAACCTGTGTTTTTCTCCTTACATACTACATAATACAGAAAGACGTTATGAGATATATTATTATTTTTAATAGATGTACCGTTATCATTACCGAAATTTTTCTTTTCACTTATAGCAATTCCTAGCAAGCCTCGTTCATCTTTTACACTTACGTCAACCTGTAAAATTGGTTTATCTAGTACTACGCCATTGGTAACTCGTTTTACTGTTCCTGCTTTTTCCAGAATTAAAAAGTCATCTGGACCCAAAAATGCCATTGTCGTAGGGAAATCAAGTCCGGATGCTACTAACTCAATTTTCAACTTAGGATCAGAAAGAACTATACTTTCATCACCATTAGGTTGATTTTGTTGTGCATAAATATTACAAAAAGTAAAAAGTAAAAGTGGAAAAGATAAAGCAAATATAGTAATTCTCTTTTTATTCATTTTATTTAACTTTATAGAACGAATACTATAATACTATATTTATAAATTCGGCATAGTAAAGGTGAATATTTATAAATTGCCCAATCCCCAAATCTACTGAATTACTGCCTACTTTAATTTCTGTTGCATGAGATTATCCCATGCTTTTACGTCTATCGTTTTAGTTGTGTTAGATGGCTTTGGAGCTATGTCAACAAGTACATTTGTATTTGTTTTTTTAGGAGTTTCTACCTTTGTTGAGAGTTTAGTATTAGACATATTCACTGATTGGTTACTTGTTTCACTGATTGGGGTAAATTTCTGAATATCGTCTCTTTTTCTATCAGATATATACACATTGCCTTCTGAATCTACTGCTAAGTGTTCAGGATCCTGAAATTGACCGTCTCCTTTACCAAAAGATCCCCATTTTGTAATAAATTTGCCTTCACTGTCAAATTTTAATACTCGAGGTTGTTGACTACAGCCTGGATCGGATTGTGGATCAGTTACGTAAACATTGTCGTATTTATCTAGAGCAATGTGTTCAATATGACAAAATTGGTTATCACCACTTCCCTTAGAACCCCACATTAAAATTGGTTTCCAATTACTGTCAAATTTCTGGATACGCTCGTTTCCTCTTTCATTTACAAAGAAATTGCCTTTAGAATCTATTTCTATTGTAGTGGGAAGATTAAAGTCTCCTGGCTTTGTTCCTAATTGTCCAATAGACTTGATATAGTTACCCTTTGTATCAAATTGCGAAATACGATTATTTTTAGAATCTGCTACGTAAACATATCTAAGATCTTTACTTACTGCAACATGTCTTGGATTATCAAATTTTCCTTCTTCAGCACTTGGAACTCCATCTACATTACCAAATTTCAAAACAAATTTACCTTTACTATCAAACTCTTGTGCTCGGTCATTAGCACGGTCTGCTAACCAAATATTCCCTTTTTTATCAACATCAATTCCATATGGAACATGCATTTGTCCATCACCGGTTCCATCTTTACCAAATTTGAAAAGGAATTTACCATCTTTATCAAATGCCTGAATACGACTTCCATCTCTATCTACAATGTAAAGTACAGTTTCTTCTTTATTAAAATCTAAATCATGAGGTCGTAGAAATTGACCATCCGCCGATCCTGCTCCTCCCCATTTTTTTACAAATTTGTATTCTATAGCATTTTCAAATGCATTGACTGTACCTGTTGTTAATACTGCTGCTAACAATAAAGATAAAGAAATAGAGGAAAATATGACAAACAAACGCTTTGTATCAATAGCTAAATTCATTTGAAATTATTAATTTAAATGACTATAAAAAGTATTTTAAATATCTTTATAAGGGAAATAATAAAATATTCAGAAAAATATTCATTTTTTATTTTATAAATTACAATGCAATGAAAAATTCATAGAAAGATACTATTATTAACAATAATAATTAACTATATTTATTTTAATAGTGTTAGTATATTTGTCCTTCTTAACTATTTTCAAAAAATAGAATAATATGATAGAGATATTATGAAAAGTTTGTAATAGACATTTATTAATTATTAATTTATGTAAGGTCTTTTATATAACTGATAAATTATTTGTTCAAAAAAATAATTTATAATTTCTATATATAAACTACAATAACTTCAGAGTTTAATTGTTGTATTTTGCTATAATTATACCACAATAACATTTATTATTCTTTCTGCATTACTTTCGTATTCTGATTTATTATCCTTTATTTGGATTGAATGTGAGGTTTGTTCAAGTTCTGTCTTATAAGATTATCCCATGCTTTTACGTCTATCGTTTTAGTTGTGTTAGATGGCTTTGGAGCTATATCAACAAGTACATTTGTATTTGTTTTTTTAGGAGGTGAATCTTCTTGATTTGATAGTAGATCAGTATTAGTGGTAGTATTGGTATTAGTTATACTCGATATAATCTTGCTTTTTTCCTCTTGTGTCTGTTGTTTTACAATATCTAATTTGTCAGGATTGGTGGTGCTCTTTCCAGATGGGACTATTCGGAAAACCGCGCCAAACTTTGCTGTTTTTGATTGCTTTAGTCCTGAGATAATATAGAGATAACCATCAGGTCCTTGCTTTAAATCAGTAATTATACTAAACCCTTCAGCAAACAGTATATCATTAAACTCTGACTTATCGTATGCAATTTTATCTGTTAAATTACCTTTTAGAACTAATCCATCTCTCTTATCATTTAGATCAAAATAAAATAAACGACCACCATCTGCAGATCCAACAAACATATCGTTTTTATAGTTAGATCCTAATTTGTCTGAATCAAGAAATAATAATGCAGTTGGAGCTATTGTTTTAACCCATATGAATTCTGGAGAACTATAATGTCCCTTTCCATCAAAATTAACCAGATTTGCAGGATTGTTTCCTACTACTATAGATTCACCTTTTTTGTCCTTTAAAATATCTCCAAATTCATTAGATTCCCAAATGCCATAAAGTTTATCAGCACCACTGTTGAACCCAGATTCTACCAAATTAATTTCATCGCCAAACTGAGGTCCATTTTCAGTATCCCATAACTTGCCTGTCACAGGATCAAAATCAATTCCAAAACTATTTTTTACACCATACGCATAATACAAGTTAAGAGGATACTCATTTCCTATTATTCCTTCAGCACCCACTGGCTTGCCGCCTTGGGTTATTCTTAAAATTCCAGCTCTACCATCTACTGGTTCACCATCCTCGACATTCTGAGTTTTGGTTTTGTAAATTTTTGATGGAATAGTATTTTGGAAATTTCCTACAGTAAAATAGAGATTTTCATCAGGTCCAATATCTAGTATCCCACCAATATGAGAAGGATCTGGAAATGAAGGTACACCTACTAATAATTTTGGATTTACAAGGACATTTTTTTGATTATCTAAATCATATTTATAAATCCGATTCTCACAATCTGTATTTTTCTTTTGACATTCAATATAGTAAAGAAAGACGTTATGTGTTAGTTTTTTATTTTCGATTAAAAAAGTGTTCTCATAAAAAATTTCCTTCTTCTCGCTAACAGCAATTCCTAGCAAGCCTCGTTCATCTTTTATACTTGGCTTAACATGTAAAAGTGGTTTTTCAAGCACAGTTCCATTTACAAATCTTTTTACATTTCCAGTATTTTTTTCCAGGATTAAAAAGTCATCTGGACCCAAAAATGCCATTGTAGTAGGGAAATCAAGTTCAGATGTCACTAACTCAACTTTCAACTTGGGATCAAAAAGAGTTATATTTTCAGCAACCAAAGGTTGATTTTGTTGTGCATAAATATTACAAAAAGTAAAAAGTAAAAGTGGAAAAGATAATAATAATATAAAAACGGTCCTATTTTTATTTATCATTTATTCTATAAATAGAGAACGTGATTTCGATATATATTAATTTACAAATCAAAATAATAGTATTTTTATAAACAAAAATATAAAATATTTGTCTCATTTGTTAGTACAAGTCTGTAATAAACTTAATTTTTCTTTTTATAGAACATTTGGTTTAGTTACACATTTGTATCACATTCCTTTTAAGTGAAAGTACTTATTGTTTTTATTCTAAGAATTGAAATGAGTATGTCATTTTTCAAACCTTCGCTCAATGTGTCACAATTTATGCTCTTTCTTACTATTAGTTTTATTGTTTTGACTATCTTTTGTATAAATAATAATTCCTTTGCGATCGAAAATCAGATTATCAAAAATGAGAATGAGTTTAATATTATAGCTACTGCAGATGTTGGCTGTTCTATAAGAGCTCAAGAAAATATTAAAAATATAGAGAAATTAGATCCTGAATTATTCCTTGTTGCAGGAGATCTTAGTTATAAAAAGACACCTGATTGTTGGTTCAATATGACCAAATCACTAGATTCAAAAACTAAGATAGCAATAGGTAATCATGATGATTATGAAGAAGAAGGTGCAAAAGGAGAAAGGTTGGAAAGATCACTCTTGAATCACTATAACCTAAATAAACCATATTATTCTTTTGATTATCAAAATGTCCATGTACTTGTACTAGATACACAATTAGAGCTTTCTGTTGATACCCTAGAATCTACAGCAATAATAAATGAAACTACTACTACTACAAATACAATAGATGATAATAAAGGTAAGAAAGATAACAAAGATGCGAATGATAAAAAGAAAGAACCACTACTTGAACGTTTTCCCTTAATAGATATAGCAGATTTACTTGAACAAAATTCCATTGATGTGGAAATTCCAGCACTTGACAAGATTATAGAATCTAATGCAAAAGTTCCAGCCCTAAAGGTAGACAATGAACAATATCAATTTGTACTTGAAGATTTAGAGAAAACTAGTCAAAATAAAAGTATTGATTGGATATTTGTCATGTTTCATAAGCCAATGTATTCTCCTTTATCTAAACAATTTGAAGAGTATATTATTAGAGACAAATATCAACCTATTTTTGATAAATATGGAGTTGATCTAGTAATCCAAGGTCATAATCATATTTATAGCAGAACTCTACCCCTTTCCCTAAATAAATTAGATATTTCTCAACCTATCGTAGACAAAAATAGTAGTAGTACTAGTAATAATAATATATTTACTAATCCCCAAGGAACTATCTTTTTGGTTGTTGGAGTAGGAGGAGACGAACTCCATAGAATAGAAAGCGTACCATATTATGTTGCTAATCATTATAACAAAGGATTTGGTTTTGCAGACATAAAAATAGATGGCAAAAGATTAGATGTAAAATTTTATGATATTAACTTAAATTGTCAATTAAAAATCACGCAGAAAAAGGAACAAGAGGTGATAGATCCGCAATCATGTTTACCACCTACCCCAGGTAATGATATATTAAAAGTTATTGATTATTTTACCATAATTAAATAACTCGAAATCAAAATATTCAAATTTTATTTTAATTTTCTTACCTCTCAGTATTACTTTTTCATTTATACATTACAAAGAGATTGATGCCCAAAATTTAAAAAATGGAAAAAAAGCCATTTTGTGGACTGTTTGTTGAAGAGAAACCTAATGCATTAAGATACTTTAGATGTAATATGAACTTTGTAAAATACAAACCCTACGGTTTTTGACAGCTTTCAAACTGACAAGGACTTTTAGAGAATACTAAAAAACCATAAATTTATAAAATTATAAGTGATCATTATTAATGTTATTATGCCATCTATTAGATTTACTTCTATTATATTTTCCATTTTTCCTCTGCTATTTGTCAATACTTTTATATTTATTCCCATCTTTGGAGATGGTTTGTTTCAGGAAGAATTATCAGCATCCATGGCTGGAAGAGACCTTTCACTTTTGATAAAGATGTCCCCTCCTGTAGTTACAACAGACACCTTAAAAGGTGGTCAAACTCCTTTAATTCAATTTCGATTATCTGATACTGCTACCAATGAAACTCTAAAACATGTAACATATCTTATAGAGATTGAAAAAAGTGGAAAGCGTCTACTATTAGATACTTTTCATTCTCATACCGGCAATCTAGGAATACAGATGAGACCATCTAGTGCTGATCACATTACAATAAATGGTGAACAAGATACTATTTTACTAGCTTATACTGGCGATATGGAACATCCTGTCTCTGCAACAGGACCCATATTTGCCGAAGGAGGTCTTTATCACTTTATTGTTACTATAGAAACACTTGATTTTGATAGAACCTTTATTCCAACCGATAACCAACCAGTGTATGAAGGTTGGCTTAGTGTAGGTTATTCAATCGATAAAGATCTTGAAATTAATGGAACAGCTTATACTATAGATGCAATTTCTTATTATGATGCATTAAATAATTTTAACTATGATTCGTCGGCTAATGAATTAAAATTTGCAATGCCTTTTGATTGGAATCTTGATAGATTGAAAAAAGTGAATCTTTATGTCCATGAGGAAATATCTATTCCAAAACCGAGTCCTCTAGCTGCAAATGGATATAAAGGTACTGTCAATAATATTGATTTAACAAATAAATCCTTATTGGTAGATAGAACAAATTCCTCCAAAGATGTAGTTCATATTATGTTAACAAAACCTACCGTTATGGATATTGCTCAAAAAATAGTAGAGAATAATAGTAATATTCAAAATAATCAAAGTAAAACAACTGAAATGACATTTACTCTTTTTCCTTCGAAAAATACTATTACGGGTAATATGAATATGAATTCTAGTTCAATGAATATGCCTATGAATGGAGGTATGTAAATTTATTGTATAATAAACTTATAATAAATATCAAATAAATACTCCGCTGTCAATTTAAGAAGAGATTAAGGTACGAATTCTATTTCTGATTGACGGGTATTAAATTTGATAGAACAGACATAATATCCGCAATTATATATACACTATTTGTATTTGTATTTTAAGTTCAAGAAATATATCTAAGACATTACAACCTTTTACCGAAAGAAGTTATTTTTTCATTTGGAATTGGTTACTGAGTAGGATTCTACTACATAGTATTTAGCTTTTTGGTAACTTATATTCTGCAATGTGATTATTCATATACGGGTGAATGACCTTGCAAACTTTTTCTTAAAATCTTTCTGCCTTTATTGTCTACTTTCTTTGAATGAATCTTTTTTTCAATTCTCTTATCAGGTTTATTCGCTGGCTTTTTTTCATTATGTGTTGTTATTGCAGATTCATTATTTTTTGTATTATTTAGAATGTTATCGCTGCTAACAAAAGTATAATCTCTTTGTTAGAATCTTTTCTTATTATCCTAATTTTTTTCATACCCATTCCTTTAACCTATTTTTATATTTGCAAATTATCAATCATTGTTATTTCAAAATAATTGTAAGTTAAGCAATCTTAATTTTAAAAATTATATTATGGATATATTTTATTTAAGAATTCAATAAGTGCTTTATCTAATTCTTTGGGATGTTCAACAATGACCCAATGATCACTATCTTCAATAATCCTAAGTTCAAACCTTGGTATTTCTTCTTTCATTTTATGCATTAATCTCATAAAGACCTCATCACCTTCTCCTACTATACCAAATATTTTAGCATCTTTTAATGAATCAGTTACATCATCTGGCATTGAGTACAAAGAATTGGTAGCAGCAACAAATCCTTCAACCGATGTTTTTGTAAATATTTGTTTAAAATTATTCCAGTTATCGTCATTTTTAAAGGCTTCCTCCGATTCTAATGTTTCATGTCTTGCCCATTCTGCCAGCGCATCCATACCTTGAGTTACTGCAATTTTCCTTGTAGTAAAGTGTTTTTCTAAATCTTTATCAGGTATTCTAACTGAAGATGCATTGATAAATATTATTGCTTCTACTTTTTGTGGATATTGCTTTGCATATAAAGATGCAATAGAACCACCTATAGAGTGTCCTATTAAAGTACATTTTTTAATATCTAAACTATCAAGTAATATTTTAAGGTCTTCTACAAGATCAGATATTGTAAAACTATTTGTAGTTCCCATATTACTTCTATTGTGACCTCTTATTTCATATGCAATTATTCTTAGGTTTTTTTCCTTTGAAATTAAAGAAATTTCTTCATTCCAAATATCAATATTACCTCCAATAGGATGAACTAAAACTACGGTATCTGGTTTGTCCTTACCATATACCTCATAGTAAATTTTTAATTTATCTTTGTTATTAGATTCTATAAATGGCAATTTTTAATTCTCTTAATTAATTAATTTATTATCGTAATAAATACCATATTTATATACAAATTCATTTTAAAATATATTTTAAGTAGATAATGGAGTGGAACCGTCTACATAGTAGGGTTCTACTACAATCTTGTATTTAGCTTTTATTATTAGAACTATTTTTAGATATATTCCCATTATATTGAATTCGATAGAATGTCTCAAGGAGGAAATAATACCGATATCGGTTCTAAAAGAGGAGTCCAATGTAGAGATAGTAGTATCATGTATTTAGCTTTTATTATTAGAAACTTATCTTAATTATTTTTGTATCGATAGATTCACAAGATACTCTCTCCTTTAGTGAACTTTCCGGTGTAAGATCTATGAACCAAATATTTCCACTCGAACGTGCCTATGAGGCCTATGAGCTAATGATGAGTGGTAAGGCACGATTTAGAGCTGTCCTTACAATGTAACTATTTGTCCCAGAAGAAGATAGAGAAAGAATAAAGAATAAAGGAAGTAGGACGAGGAGTTATATCATTGTCAAATATATTTTTCTTTTTGTATCCAAAGACAAGTCCTTTAAACAAACAACTGCAGTGAATCTGGCTATATCTAGATTGAAATTAATGACCTTTTACTATGGTGTTATATTCCAATTGAGTCTAGACAGAATTCAATTTATCCTTCCTAAAATATTCAACAGATTGGATTCAAATACTTTATCGATATTTTTCGGAATAGCATAGAATACCGTCATTTTTCAAGTCCGTAGTGTTTTTAAGCGAAAACGGTCATGTACAGTTGAAAAATGAATGCTGAAGAAGCCAAGGCATTGTTGAAGGATAGAGGAGTATCCGTTATTAATATGCCTCGTGGCTATATGGTAACAGTATCCAGAAGGGAAGGCACTCCGTCACGCCGTATCGAAATGGATGAAATGGATGCGATCCTAGCATTAGGCAAGATTAGACTGCTTGCTGTGGAGGACACGGTTAGAGACATCCTTATCGAAGTATCAAAGACCTAAACTAATGCCACAACATCAGAGATAGTTGGAATGTATGATAAGACTATGTACGTACCTACGTAGGTTAATCCCTTCTTGCTTTCTTATACAGTTAGTTCTGGTAATTTCAGCTCTACGCCACCTATGCGTTACGAAGCAGCTAGACTTGCTTCTTTAAAGGATGTTGATTTATCAAAAATAGTCAGTCATAGATATTCACTTAGCAACATTGAAGAATCAATGATAGCTAGTGAGTTCACAGTAGTCATCGTTGGACTCGTTTTGTAGCAGGTAATTTTAGTACTCTAAAGATATTTGCTGCCTCATCCTCTACCCCAACTAATAACACCTTCTTAGTAATTGGAAATGCAAATCTCCGTGAACAATCCATTACAGCCGTGAGAAGGTTTAGAGAACACGAACTAACTTTTCAGTACCCAGATAATTAACATACCTAATGCTCTGTCGGTGGACGCTATTGTTACAAAATTGATTTTCTTTTTCAATTATATGAATACATATATTCATCGGGCTCAGAGGTGTGTGAATTGTTTTTGACACAATATTTTTGGTCCATGTTTATAACAAAAGCAGGAATGTATTAAATCCTTTATTTCTAAATATTAGATTAACAATAACATATTTGTAGAAGGATCTTAACAGATCTTAGACTCCCAAAATTTTCCTAGCATCTATTATTGCGGAAGTATTAATTTGTTCGTTAGTTTTTAATGATTCTTTTATAATAAAGTTATATATTTTTGCCGCCTTTGTTATTGATCTTTTGAAATCAGAATTTTTGTGATCAATATATAATAACCCAAATTTTCCTTCTGGATTATATCCTTCCTGCCATTCATAGTTGTCTATTAAAGACCAATGTAGATAACCTATAATATTTATTCCATCATTAATTGCTCTTTTTACTTGTTCAAGATGTGCTATAATAAACGGACCTGATTTTTGTCAGTTTTATCTGCTATACCATTTTCAGTTATAATGATGGGAACATTTGTACATTTGTTAATTTTTATACCCATATTGTATAATCCAATAGGATAGATTTCCCAACCTAAATCATTTAAAATAATATAATCAGCTGT
>DASVEV010000247.1:0-3226 GCA_036380415.1 Nitrososphaeraceae archaeon | reverse complement strand
TAGATATAACTCTAATTAGCAAAGATAATTTCTTTTTGTTCACTCCCATGTTACATGAAGTATCTTCTGGAATGATTGAGACAAGACATGTAGCATCACCATTGAGAGCATTTTGTAAAAGAGCCCGATTTATAGAATCTGAAGTTAAATCTGTAGATTTAGAGAATAAAACAATTATATTCACTAATCCAGTTTTAGATGCAAGACTTCGTTATAGTATAGGAGAAGAACAAGTTATGAAATTAGATACTTGTTTATTATCTAATGATCATTTAGCTTCAAAAAGTCCTTTAAGAAGTTTGACAAATAATACAAAAAACTACGATAATAATTATGAAAATATAAACAAAGATCATTATATCAAATCATTAGATTATGACTATCTAGTTTTGGCATTGGGAAGTAACACAAATTTCTTTGGAAATAAAAACTTGGAAAAAGCATCATTTACAATGAAAAATCTTTATGATGCATTTTCTATTAGAAGTCATATTATTGATACTTTAGAACAAACAGATATGTTACTATTTGAAGAAAATAAAGATGTAGTAATAGATCAAGAAATTAAAAATAGTACAATTAAAATATCTTATTCTAATTATCGAGATAATGAGAATCAATTAGAAAATTTGAGAAAGAGTCTGACTACATATGTTGTAGTGGGAGGAGGTTTTGCAGGTGTTGAAACAATTGGAGAAATTAATGATTTTATAAAAGAATCTATTAGAGATTATTACCAAAATATAGATATAAAAGATATTAGAGTTATTCTAATTAATTCTGGTTCTAGAATCTTACCAGAAATGGACGAACAGCTTGGTCGCTTTGCTTTAGAAGAATTAAAGAAAAAGAAGATAGAAGTCATTTTGAATAATAGAGTTGTTGATGTAAAAGATATAGTAGAAGATAACAAAAATAAAGAAAATCTATTAAATCAGCATGGTCCAAAAAAAATAATACTAAAAGATAACCAAGAGATAATAGCAGATACACTTATCTGGACTGCAGGAGTTGTTCCTGAAAAATCAGTTACTGATATTTATTCATGTGAACATGATAAAAGTGGTAGAATAGTAACTGACAAATATTTGCAGATAAAAGGGTTTAAAGATGTCTATGCTATAGGTGATTGCGCATACATAATAGACCCAAATACAGAAAAGCCATGTCCTCCAACTGCTCAACATGCTATACGTGAAGGATATGTTGCAGGAGAAAATATAATTTCATCAATAAAAAAAGAGTTAAAATTTGCAAAGACTATTGATATGAAGGAAAATGAGAAAAGAAAGGAAATAATAGAATATGACAAAAAAGAATTTTCATATAAAACTAGAGGAATAATGGCCACAATAGGAAAAAGAAATGGAGTAGCCATGATTTTTGGACATTCAATAAATGGAATATTTGCTTGGGGGATATGGAGATTTTTTTATTTGACTCATTTACCAACTTTAGAAAATAAAATAAGAGTTATGATAGACTGGACAGTAGATCTTATTTTTGGAACAAATTTAACAAGACTAAAGTCACCTGTTGACACAAAGATATGATATCAAAGAAGAATATTAGTACATACATATGTATCAATTAGAAAAGAAATGTTAGGATTTTTTTGTATATTTTTATTCTTTTCAATTGTTTTGATTTTACTTTTTTTTTAGGTTTGTCATCTATTGGAATGAAAATATTAGTACCGTTAGAAACAAACACTACTGGTATGAGATACGGTTGATTATTCTCAGGATCTACGGTTGCTAATCTAGCTATCTTTGAATTATTCATAGTTTCTAATATTTTTATATATTCTATCAAATCACTATTATAAAATAAATATAATAGTTAATAAAAAAATTTATTTGGCGATAACAGAAGAGATATTTGTATATACATTAAAACTAGGAAGTGACTTTATTTACTTACACTTTTCTAAAAGTGCATATTGTTTTCTATCCTTTCTATATTATTTCAAATGTATACGAGGTAAAGTCATCGTATTGTGAAAGTGAATAGCTCTGCTTCCTCTTTCTTTGGTTTAAAAAATCTTCAATAGTATCATTAGAGTATTTAATTATATTTTTTTTCAAGAAATTCTCTTTTTTTATATCCACTTGCTTCGATAGCATGGCCTTCGTTATAATTTATTTCCCATATCTCATTGTTTATCATAATATATTCTAGTGCAAGATTTAGATTGTCATTAGTTGTATTAGAATTCATAATATAAACTGCATATTCAATTAGCTATAAATTATTATAATCAATGTTATATTTGATATGCCCTCAGATGAGATCGAAAATGTTCTAATCCTTCAAGGTGGCGGTTCTTTAGGTGCTTTTGCATGTGGTGTTTTTAAAGCACTTGTAAAAAATAATATAAAAATAGATATAGTTGCTGGGACATCAATTGGCGGAGTAAATGCTTCCATAATAGCTGGAAGTAAACAGAAAGATAGTCCTGAAACGGCATTAGAACAATTCTGGTTAGAACTCGCAGAGGGCGATATAAACTCTCATTCCTACCCTTTTACGAATTGGTTATTATATGGATTAACAAATCCATTAACTTCGGTAGCAGATCCTACAAGAAATATTCATGGTTCACAGATCAAGTCTCTTTCATCATTCTATAAATCGGCAGTTTTTGGAAATAATAAGGTCTTTATACCACGCTGGAATCCAGAATATGCTTTCAACGATCCAGAATATTTTAATCCTAATAAATGGACATATTTATATGACCATTCTCCACTAATAAAAACTCTAGAAAAATATGTTGATTTTAACAAACTACAACCCAATGGTAATCCTAATAGCCGTTTAATAATAACTGCAGTTAATGTCTTGACAGCAGAACCATTAGCATTTGATAGTTCTAGTCAACAAATAACTCCAAAACATATCCTTGCTGCAACTGCTTATCCTAAATACTATTTTCCATGGGTAGAAGTAGAGGAAGGTGTCTACGCATGGGATGGCAGTTTGCTTAGTAATACCCCACTAAGAGAAGTCATTGATGCTTCACCCGTAAAGAATAAGCGGCTCTTTCTAGTTGAAAATTATCCAAAAGATATTGATAATTTACCTGCGAATTTGTTTGAGGTGGAGCACAGAACACGTGACATTTTGTTTAGTGATAAGACAATGCAAAATCTAAAAATGTCAAAAGCTTTTACCGTTTATTTGAAGCTAATTGATGATCTTTATAATATGCTTGAAAATAATT
>DASVEV010000246.1:0-16221 GCA_036380415.1 Nitrososphaeraceae archaeon | reverse complement strand
AACGTCCTCAAATAAAGTATGAAGTATCTTAACATTTTGCGATTTAATATTATATTTAGCTTTATCAAAATAACTCTCTTGTTTTTCTATGCCAATAAAATAATAATCCTGATCCTTTTCTGAGAGTGAATTTATTAAATTCCCATCACCGATTCCCAACTCTACAACTAATTTTTTATCCTTTGGAATATCCTCCAGGAATTCTTTAGACATTGGCATAATCATGATTTTATAATAGATTATTTGTATTTTATTAAAATATTGTAAATTATTTAATTAATTTCAAAATACATTTTTAGTCATGCAATATACTACAAAAAAATTATACAAACAATTAAAATTTTTTTTAATTTTTATATAGATGTATAGTCACAGTTTATAATTGTAGTAATAAATCTCTCTATCTATATATATTATTTTAATACCCGATCTTGGTACGATAAATAAAGTTAAAATTGTTAAATTGCAGATTTAGATAAATTAGGTATTGGCAGAAAAAAATTTAAGAACCCAATATAAATTAAATAATTTTATATATATATTACATATAGTCAGTTCTATTACAGAGATACCGGGATTATTGATATTGTTTTATTTCAACCAAGTTAATATAATAACTTTGAAAATACTCTTATCAATTAACTTTTTTATACAAAGATATCGTTAATTGGATATTATAAATAAACAATTTACAATTGAATTGATTAGTTCCAAGCTCATGTAAACTATAATTATTAAACTCATTTTAAAAATCTAATATTTTACTGTAACAATAGATAAATTTATTGCCTGGATCTAACTTTAGAGATTCTTGATATATACACAAATATTTTAATTAATAATATATTTGCCCTCTCATTTCACCTTCAGTATGATCACGACTTTGAATATATACATAAGACTGACCAGATTTAAAGTATCCAATTAATTCACCAAATGACGAGCCTTTTAACGGACCTGTCAAATCTTTTTCCTCTAATACACCTTCAACTGATAACCCTGGTCCTTCTCTACAATGTCCTTCTTTTATTTTTTCATTGCATAGTGATAAAATACTGGGTCCGTTTTGACCATGTATCCCCAGATGTATCTCGATTATTTCCACATCATCGCCTTCTAGATAACTCATCCCTTCCACAAATACTCTATATGATAATTCATTCAAGGAATAGTCAAATGACAGATACACTATACCCTGTGAATCCAAGTAATAGTATCCATGATCAGTTATAACTGGATATGGGTCTAAGTGGGCAACAAATTCGTTTCTATAATCATAATAATTGTTATATGCATAATCATTTAAATAATTATTTCTATCCTCTGCATAACCAAATGACGGTTGTTGATAATAATTAATATTAAATATAGTAGGTTCATTAGTATATTTAATAGAATTGTAATTATTGTCTTGATTAATAGTATCATACCTATCTGAGACAAAAGAATTACCCATTGCAAAATGTGAGTTCTTGAAAATAGATTTATTTATTTCTCCAAAGGCATCATCAACATTTTGATGTGTAGTGTATATGGACAACCCTGATAAAATTGAAAATACAACGAACATAGTAAAAACTATTGTTTTCAAATTCTTACTTATTAATTCAATTCTAAATATTTTAAGAATTAGAAAGATCATGTACTATATGCTATAGTAGGATTTACATACCTAATATTGTAATATATTAACATAAATAATTAAATTTGATTAAAAGAAAAGAATTTTTGTAAATGAAAAATATTATAGACCTTTAATAAGAATTTTCTATTAAATTATTATTAGTGAATATCCTTTTTATAAGAATCAATTCATTTTAACTGATAATACAGCAATCAATAATTTAATATTTAGTATTCAATTTATTACCTTAATTTATATATTATATACTCAGATAATCTTAATAACATAAAAATTAACAATGGATTTTAATAAATAATTCAAAGTGGCTTAGATACTATTCTTTAGATAATTAGTTATTTCAAAATAATTTAATTTAGTTATTGAGTTTAAAATTTAATATCTCTTTTTTGCCATATTTCTCATATAAATACTGAAATTTTAACACCTTTTCGTGGTTAAGATTACCATTTAGGTCATAGAGTTTTGAAAAATTAGCACGAAATATTAGGTTTTGAGATGAATCAAAAAAGCGAATACTAAAACTTTCACGATTATGAGAATTGTTGAATTCTCTTACAAATCTTGCGTTGTCGACTTCATTTATATTAATATGAATATGCCATGGAGAAATTTCATCGCCTATAGTTGCCCACTCATCTCTAATTTTGAATTTCATGTTTTCTTGTAATCGTGCTTCACAAATTCCACCAGAATTTCTTATAGAAAAAGTTATATCAGATTGCAGAAGTATATCACAAATTAGATCTTCAAAGGATTTAGCAATCACAGATCACAGATAATCAAATCCATTAATAAACATAATTTGAAAATCTATTAATATCATATCACAGCTTTGCAAAAGATACATGCAATAAATAAAGTTTATTTAACGAAATCTCCTAATTAAAAAGTCGACATATTATATAGACCATAAAAAGTCATTTCTTTCTAAATGATGTATATATACTGTATTTTTAGAGTTTCGCAATATCTATAGAAAGTCTAGGAATCGACAATTAACATCTTAGCATACTACGATAACTAATAAAATAAAAAATTACAAAAATAATAATAGATTTACATTTATTTGGGTCAAGAAAAATATTTAGAGTAAACTACCATGTCTACGCAGCAGGCCAAACACGTTCCCAGAAAAATGCTATTGTTATCTTTTACATCACTAGCTTTAATATATACAATAATGTTGATAGGAGTTTATATTACCTCATCTCACCAAGGATTGTCCTGTCCTGATTGGCCATTATGTCCTAATGGTTTAGGTATTCCAAGTCCAGAATATTTTTTTGAACATATACATCGAATGTTGGTCATAATTACAAGTGCTTTTATTTTTGCAACAGCTATTTATGCATATTTTAACGCACGATCAGTTAGTACAACTGCAATCTTAGCAGCCGTCATAGTTATTATTCAGATAGTTTTGGGTATGGTCATGGTGTATTCAAAATTGCACGCATTGATAGTAGCATCTCATCTGGCGACTGGAATATTATTATTTGCAATGTTATTATTAACTTTTATTTCATCATATAGAGAAAGAAAAAATTCATTAGTTAAATAGCGTATACAAATAGAAATATTTTGTATAGAAATTAGTTAAAGAATAAATATTATGATTTCTTGGGTATTATATAAAATGCTATCAGTAATAACAAAAATAAAGATTTTTGAATTCTGAATAACTAATATAAAAAAATAGATAGACACTCACAAGATACTAAGGCATCCTGTAAAAATATTGGTGTTAGGTTTATTACAAATTAATGTTGTTCAGATAAAGGAACGTAAAAGTGAAAAAGGACTATATAATACTAAAATAAGCTATCATAGTTAATATTACTTATCTATATCGTCAGAATTTTCATTATGTAAATTTATAAGTTCACTGTAGCCTTCGTTAAAGTCTTTATGTAAATTCTTTACTAAGGTAATAAATTGTGAGTCCTTAGATAATTGTATTTTCATTTTGTTTTCATATTCGTAAATTGTAACTTTGATATCATCATTTAGATTTGGATTAATTGATAGTAAATTGGTTTCATTATACATAATTGTTAATTTAAAACATAATCTGCGTATTAGCCATTCTAAATCAAACTTCATTTTATGAAAAATTTTGACTTTATCTTCTTCTTTTTCAGCTGATTTAATATCATCTATAGCATTTAAGGTTACATTACAACATTCTTCTATATAACTAACAATTTGAGAATAAAATCTTCCAGTACCTATCTTGATGGTTTTTTCATTAAAGAATGGGTATATCAAGGTTTGCAAAATTATATTATCTTGATATTTTATTAAAAATTGTGGAGGATAAATGGAGATATTTTGGAATACATAAAACAATCCATAGGTAGTAAATTTATAATTCTTCACATTACTCAGAAACTTGCCTTTTGTAACTTCTATAAATCCAATATCTACTAAACGGTGTGAAATCAAATATGAGGCATCACTATTATCGGGAGATTGATTTCTTAATTTAAAATAAGATGAAAATTTAAAGGATGGATCATGACCTCGAATAAATTTCATTATAAATGATCGTTCCTCTTGAGTTAAATTGATTTTTGGATAAGACAATAAGGAAGATATATAATCTGAGTGAGCCATGTTTAGTATAGTAATTGTATTACAGATTTATAAATTATATAAATTTATTAAAAATTTATATTCAAAAGTTATGCTTATCTTAAATTTAATTTATTCATGTGTAAATTTATAAAACAACAACCAATACAAAATTATATGTGTCTCGGTAATAGAATAATTAATTAATTAAGTAATTGGAAATTCCAATGTTGTATTTTCTAATTCCAGAATTGGAATATATATAGAATGAGATTCATTTCCAATATCATCTATATATTTATATTCTCCACTTTGCTTATTCAACTGAATAAACTTGGTTAAGGGTTTTTCAGACAATATATTATAATGTATTAAACTGCTTCCTATTGAACTATTATAGATAAACATAAGATTTTGGTTCTTATAATTTAGAAAATAAAGTAATGAGCTAATACCCAACGCAGATTGGGATGAGGACAATATTATCTTAAACATATCTTCAAGAGAACGATATTTAAGATATCTAAAATTAAATTTATTATTTTCTGACACGTTAATGAATAAATAATACCCATTATTAGACCTTGCTAATAAATCTAATAAAGAAGAAAATCAATTTTTGTTAGTTTGTTATAAATTATAAGTGCTTATATTCCGGATTATTGATTATAATAATTCTCTCAAAATCAGATCCATAAATCTTATATGTCAATCTGTTTCATTCCACGAATTAAGATCAATGATTCATGTAAATAAAATTTACAATACTGATTGTATGGAATTTATGAGCCTATTAAAAAAAGAAAATACTATTAAAATTGATGCAATAGTAACATCACCTCCTTATAACATTAATAAGTCATATTCTAAATATAATGATAAAAGAGATAAAAATGACTACCTTTCATGGTTACAAAAAATAGCTAACAAAAGCTTACAGATTTTAAAAGAAGATGGATCATTTTTCCTCAATGTCGGTGGAAGACCTGCAGATTCTATGCTTCCTTTTGAAATTTGTAGTAAATTTATTGGAGCTGGCTATAAATTACAAAATACAATCCATTGGATAAAATCAATATCGATCGAAGTGGATGATATAGGAAAAAAAAATAACATTATAAACACTGATTCATCTATTGGACATTTTAAACCTATAATTAGTCAGAGGTTTCTAAGTGATCTTCATGAATACATATTTCACTTTACCAAAAAAGGGGATATAGCAATTGACAAATTGGCAGTAGGAGTAAAATACCAGGACAAATCAAATATAGGAAGATGGATATCAGCTAAAACAGATAAGAGAGATAGAGGAAATATCTGGTTTATTCCATATAATACAATTCAAGAAAAAAGACCTCATCCTGCAATCTTTCCTGAAAAACTACCATACTTGTGCATTAAATTACATGGTATAAAGAAAAATACAGTTATTTATGATCCTTTTATGGGAATAGGTACGACGGCTTTGGCATGTATAAATTTAAACGTGGAATTTTTAGGCACTGAGATAGATAACAAGTATATAGAAATTGCCAATGAAAATATAAAACTTAGATATATAAAAAATAAATAAGCCTAGTTTATTGATATATTTATTTCTCTTCCATCAATTTCAATATTCTTATATTCAATACCTTCCATCTTTTCTTCAGATAAAACTACAGACTGGACTCTAACTAAATATGTTAAATCGTTTCTATGTAAAGATAAAGATGATACCTCATCGTTTTCTAGGTCAGCAATATATGCAGTTGATAGAATTTCAGTTGGGTTATATGATTTTTCTTTACGTAATTGTTGCAAGTTCCTAGCCAAATCACGTACTAGACCCTTTGTAATTAAGTTTTGATCACGATTCGTAGACATAAATATCATTAAATTTTCTTTTTCTGCATAAACATATCCTTCCTTAACTGAAAATGAAATTTCCAAATCTTTCTCATATATATCAACAAAAGAAGAGGAAGCTTTATCATAAATCAGGCGAATTTTTTTAGATGTTTTAAGAGTATGAAGAACCTCTACTTTGTCAAGTTTTTCAAATTCTGATATAACCTTACCTATATCAGACTTAACTTGTGGTGCTACACTTTTCCGAATAATACTAATTAAAGATAAAATAGGGAGATTGGCATTAATCATTTCTAGAACTTTTTCTACTGTATTTGCGGTACGAATTTGTTTGACCTTGTAGGATTGTACATTCAATTGGTTTTTCAATATCTCAGATATATCAGGTTTAGCTAACTCGATATCAAGTTGATTTTGATCGTAATAGCTTTCCGTATTATTATTGGACTGTGCTATTGTTTCTTTCTCTAAAATGGAACATATCACCATTTCTGTTACAGGCCATCTTCGCTTAATTTTTGCTTTCATTCTTGCAGAATTTGCTAAAGAGATTATTATTTTTATTTTTTCAAAAATATTCTCAAGACCTTGATCAATTAAAGATGTTTCTAACTCAGGCCATTTAGAGAGAAGAATACTATCTTTAGAGGAATCAATCTCTTCTAGATTTTTTATTTTACTAAAGCAATTCAAATAGAGATATTCTGTAAGAAATGGAGATACAGGATGAAGAATAATATCAATTTTCTCTAGTACATAATCTAGAATTGAAAAAATTGTAAGCCTTCTGTTTACTTCCTCAACACTATCGTTCCAAATATAATTTCTTGTAAGTGGTATGTATGTTTGACTGACATTATTTATTATAAATTCTTCAATAGCTTTCGTTGCTTCATGAAATCTGCAATTTTCAAATAACAGATTAACATTTTTTATTAAATTTTGTAATACTGAAATAAGCCATTTTTCAGGAGTTTCTAATAAGTTATTTTTAATTACCCATTTGAGGTCATGAATACTTCTATCAAAATTGTCGAGAACGCTATTTTGTTTTAGATAGATATGCAAATAGTAAAGTGTACTCAGTATTTGATATGGTCTTGAAGTCATTTCTTTTAGACTGAAATTCAATGCTTCTATAGGTGACGATTTCCAGATAAAATAGAATCTAATGAGATCTATGGGGTTCTTTTCAAGCATTAAATTGGCTTCTATTACATTCCCAGCACTTTTACTCATTTTATTACCTTTTTCATCTAATACATGTCCTTGAAAAAGAAAAGATTTGAATGGTGCAGTAGACTCATTCTTTAAGATTACATTTTGCATTAATAGAGAATACGACCAACCTCTAGTTTGATCTATACCTTCAGTTAAAAATAATGCAGGAATCAATTTTTTATAATCATGATCGTTAAATGATGCAAAGGGAGCAGCACCACTATTATGCCAAGTATCAAGTACGTAAGGTTCTCTTGTCATTAAAGAATTACATTTGGAACAGTTTATTTTTATCTGATCTATCCAAGGCCTATGTAGTTCGAAATGTCCGTTAGCGGTAAGAGAAATATTATTATTATTAACTGGTACAATTTCATTATATTGATCTTTTTCTTCATCAATTTTTAAAATTAAATTGCTATTTTTATCTCTAACAAGATTAGAAGATCTATTCACTAGATCATTTTTATCTGATAGTAATTCTTTATGTCTACAATTGGAACAAATCCAAATAGGAATAGGAGTACCCCAAATACGCTCTCGAGAGATACACCATGGCACTTTTTCTTTGATTATTTCGATAAATCGGTTTTTAGGAGCTTCAAAAAAATATTCTACATCTTTTGCAGCCTCGATAGATTTATCTCCCAATTTATCGATCATGTAAAAATATTCTCGTCTTGCCAACCATACAAGTTTATGATGAGAACGCCAACATGTTGGATACTGATGTTTAATTTTTCCAATTTTTATACTAGCCTTTAAATCTTTCATTATTTGTACTATTTTCTCATCAGTATCACGAACAAAATATCCACTAAACGCTCCTGCTTGATCTGTAAAGACTACTCTATCATCAATTGGAACGAAAATTGGAATATTTTTCTTTTTTGCAATGTTGAAGTCTTCTTCTCCATTAGCAGGAGATAAGTGAACTATTCCACTCCCTGTTGTTATATCTACGAAATCTTCAGACACCACAAAATGGATTGATTTTGAATCTGCGAGCTTTTTAAGTTCTGGAATTAAGTCTAATAATGGATGGACATAATATTTTCCATCCAGATCTTTACCTTTTATGATTTTTTTAATTTGATAAAATTCTATATGGAGTTCATTCATCAGCTCCTCTAATCTAGTTTCTCCTACAATCCATGTTTCTTTCTCTGCCTCTACGTAAACATAGTTAGCGTCAGGATTTACTCCTACAAGCTCATCTGTAATTAATGTAAATGGCATCGTAGTCCAAACTATCAGGTATGCATTTTCGTTAACTAATCGTACCTTATAATAAAACGACGGATCTTCAACAGTTTTATATCCTTGATTCACTTCAGAATTACTAAGAGACGTTTGACATGATGGACAAAATGCAACAACTCTAAATCCTTCCTGTAAAATTCCATTATCCCAAGCAGTTTTAAGATATGACCATTCTCTTTCAATATAGTTATCATGAAAAGTCCAATATCCATTCTCATAATCAAAAGACATTCCAAGCAATTCATCTACTTCAATCCATTTTTTGTTGTATTTTTTAACAATGGATTTACACGTTTCAACAATTTTTTCTATCCCCACTTTGTTAATATTTTCTGTTTTATTTCCTGTTAATCCTAATTCTTTTTCTGCCTGTAACTCTACTGGTAAACCTTGGGTATCCCATCCAGGTCTAAATATTACTTTGTTCTGTTTTAACGTCTGAAATCGAAACCATAAATCTTTTATTATTCGTCCTCTTAAGTGACCTACATGCGGTTCTCCATTCATGGTTGGAGGACCATCAACGTATCCGATGATTTTTTTATTATGTCGAATATCTATTTCTTTTTTAAAAAACTCATCATACCTGATTAATTTCTTATAGTCACGTATCTCATTTTCGATGATCTTGGGATCAAATTGTCCATGAAGTTCCATAAATATATAAGAAGATGATGCTATCGAACCATTCTTTATGTTTTTGGATGATGATATAAGAAGGAGAAGGAGAAGAAGTTAAGATAGTTTAGCTACTAAAAAAGTGCTATTGTAAAATAAGAAATGTTGGTTTATTATTATTACTTTATAATTTTTATAGAATTTATTATTTTTTCAACCACGGGTAAGTCTTTATCAAAATTTTCTATTGTGGACTGATAAGTTAATGTGAATAATCTTTTATCAATGAGAGAAAAAATTTCCATAAGTTTACCTTCGAGGTCATTATCTTTATATTTATATTTTACAATATGAAAAGATGAAGGATTAGCATCTATCGTGTATTTGTTTGGTTCTTTTTCTAAAACTTGATAAAACTCATATCCAGAAGAAGAAGAAGGGGGTGACATACCACCAAACTTTTCGGCCTCATCTAAAATAATTTCATTTGTAAACTTTTCAGAATCTGGAAGTGATGAAAACGAGATTCCTATAAAGGAGAAGGGGTTATGTTTAATTAGTTTAAAATCAAGGACATGAAATTTTGATAATTTCTTTTCTACATCCCAATCAGGTGGATATTTAAGTTCAAATTTATTATTAGAATAAGTCAGCCAATTATCGGTTGCTGCTTCTCCTGCTGTTGTTGTTGTTGTGGTTGGTGTTTCATTTTTACTATTATTGATGCTGCTACTAATATTAGTACTATCAATAAGATTAGAGTTTTGACCAAAAGAAATTTTAGAACTGTTGGTGAATTCTAAATCAAATGAAATAAGGATAAAAAAAATTACTGAAGATAATAGCAGTAAGCTTGTAAAGTAATTGAACATACATTATGTTAAACAAAGATTATTAATAATAATCTTTGTTGTAAATTTACAAATTAGAATGTATTAGATAATCTCACATAAACTGAATAAATTTAGACAGAAAATTTAGTTTTAAATTATGTTAGCTAAAAAAAATTTAACTAATATATCCCATATTAGATTTTCTATTTTGAGGAAACATTAATTCTTCTTCTTGTTCTTCAGTAGGAACACCTTGTGGAAATTGTCCCGACTTGGCCATCATCTGCTGTTCTAAATTTTTAATAAGTATTTCGGTATCTTTAGATCTTTTATTCATTTCATCCATATTGATATTTATTCCCAGTACATTGTTCAAAATTTCTAAAAGATTTTTTGATGCTTTTGCATCAATTACATATCCAGAAGTTTCGCCTAACAAACAGATTCCTTCTATTCCTCTAAGTTTTCCCAATCCAAGTATTAGACCATTCATTCCTGTAATATTTCCATTGTCAAGGGTTGAAATATTAAAGGACCTAAAAGATTTTATCATTTCTGGATTAGTAGCTGTTCCATAAATTTTCGGATCATTTACAAAGGTGCCAGTAACATATGATGCTAATGAATAGATATTTGAAATCTTGAATTTTGTAATTAAGTCTAAAATTTGTTCAGATAATACATATTCTGAACCTGGAACTACTGGCTGTGAATCACCAGTGAGGAGAATGAGATCTTGAGATGATAACGGCGAAACAGTAGTATTAGTCGGGTTTAATGAGACGGTTGATTGAGGAAGAGGAGAAGGAGAAGCAGCAGGATCATTAATTGATTGATCTGATTGTACTTCGGGTTTACTAATATCTTTAATTTCTTTTTTGTTTTTGCTTGTTTTATTATTATGATTATTATTATTATTATTATTTTTCTTTACATAATAAAGACTATTTTTAACTATATTGGTGGTTCCATCTACCTGTATTACAACCTGTGGTGAAAAATAAGATGAAAAGAGATCAGCCATATGAATAGCACCAAGTTCCTTTATCAAATAATCAACTGCTAATTTACCAACTAATCCAGTTCCAGGAAATCCGCAGATTAAATGTGGGGAATTTAAAGAGGGCATTTTTTTTTCAGAAAAAACTATCTCGATAGGTTTTGACATAGAAAACATTGTACAAAAGATAGTCTATTCCTTTCTTTCTTTAAATGTTCCGGGTTGATAAAATAGCACCCAATAATAAATAGAATAGTTCTATTCTATTAGTGAGATAGCAAAAAACAAATCAAATAAGGGTTTACAAGTAAGGTTTATTGATTATGGTCATTTTAATAAAATATTGGAATCTCCTGAATTAGTGACAATAAATGACGATATGATAAAAAGAGTTTTAGTGCCAAGAAAAAATTCGTCCAGAAAGGGAGATAATGGAATTGTACTGGTCGTAGGAGGAAGTAGGATTTATCATGGAGCTCCAGTATTGGCATCAATAGCCGCTTTACGGTCTGGTACAGATTTGGTATATACGGCTGTTCCGAATGTTAATGTAGAATCAACTCGATCATATTCACCTAATCTCATAGTAATACCTCTAGTTGATCAAAGATTAACAATGGGTTCGGCAGCACGATTAATTAAAGCACTTCCAAAAAAAGTAGATGTAGCAACAATTGGTATGGGTATGAGTATCGCTAAAAAAGAAGCATTATTGAGTTTGGTTGAAAAACTATTAAAGAATGGAACCAAACTGGTACTTGATGCATCTGCATTAATTCCTGAGATATTGCCCAAAATAAAGGGCTCGAATTGTATTATTACCCCTCATGGGGGAGAATATATGAGAATTTTTGAAACAGAATTAAAAAATTCTAACAATAATAATAGTGAAAATGAACAAATTTTAGATGTTTTTAACAATGCAAAAAAATATGGAATAACAATTATTCTCAAGGGTTGGAAAAATATTATTTCAAATGGAGAACTAACTACAGTTATTGAAAGAAGTACACCTGCTATGACAGTTGGTGGAACAGGTGATGTCTTGGCTGGTCTGGTTGCAGGCTTTTATAGTAAATTGGATTCGTTTGATGCTTCATGCACAGCTGTTTATTTTAATGGAATTGCGGGAATTATGGCATATCAAAAGTCAGGATTACATATAGTAGCAAGCGATCTGCTAGATAATCTTCCAGAAGCGTTGAAAAAATTTGATCAAATAGAAAATAACTAGAGCTATTATGATGGTGGTAGTGGTGTTTGGAGATGTTCATAATTTTTACAGGCAGATAGAAATTAAAAATTGAAAACTAAAAATGATGATGATGATAATACAATACTAATGGAGTGATTTAGAGTATTTAATATGAAAGGTATTAATGGTAATCTCGTCAGATATTTCTGATATTTTTGGTGTAATATCGATCTCGTAGTTTAAATTTATAAAATATAAACTCAATAATATTGTCAATATAATTAATGATTTGTTTTTGCCTTTCGAATGGATACTTAAAATATTATTATTGCCGTCAAATTTTAATTCTCCTGAATAATTCATCTTTAGAATTAAATCTACTATTTGAATAAGTTCCTCAATAGTGAAATCAGTGAGATTTACACCATATCTCTCCAAAGAATTAAGAAATGAAACATGATGATGATTTTTACCAAAATTAATTTTAGAATTATAATCAAAAATTCGTTCATTTATATCTTTTTTATTGCTTAATATCGTCGTGGCGCTATCCTCTTTTTCTTCTCCTTCTTTTTGCTGACTCTGATAAGAAGGCGGCGTCGGATAATGGTGAGTAAGAGAAAAAGGAGGAGGAGGAGGAGAAGACTGAGAAGAAGATACTGAACCATCAGATCTATTATCAATAGATAATGAAGATAAAATTGAAAGATATATAGAATATAAATATTGAGATGTGGAAAAGCGCGAGAGGTCCTCAATAAATCTAATGAGTTGAACGGCTGTTAATTGGTTTAAAGATTCAGTTTTATTTAAATTTTTGATCTCAATTGCTTTTTTCCATTCCTCTTCAAAAATTTTCATATAAGAAAATCCTAATATATCAATGGAGGTAAATAATGCCGCCTTACCATTTCCCCCATCAATATTTATTATATTACCTGAATCCAGTATAATAATATTAGAAAAAACATTTCCAACCTTTATCAAAATTTCATTTGGTAAAAAAGATAAATCTTCACTACCGATACATTGATTTGAGATTAAAAATTCGATCTTTATTCCCTTGGTAATAGCTTTAATCAATAAAGATTTACACTGCGAAATCAATCTTAAACCCCAAACGTCAAGAATTGCTATAATACTGGTTCGAGAATTTTCTATGAGGGTAGATAATTTTTGAAAGGTAGATTGTGGATCTAATATAAAATATCTTTTTTCTTCTAGACCTTTCAAATAATTGCTTTTATCATTAATCTTTTGTAATTTATCAATAGCTTTTTTCATATTCATCAATCGTTTTTCTTGTATCATTACAATTTCTTCAAAAGCTTCGGTTGGATTTATTGCACTACATATCAGAGGTTTTTGTTGAGAAATTACAGATAAGCCCTTTTTTTCTAATTTTTTTAAGGTGAGATAAATTTTTGTTCTTGGTAAATGAGAATAATACGCTATTTCACTAGCTGAGAGAGAGCCTTTACCTATCATAGTTAAATAGGCACGAGCTTCATATTGTGAGAGACCAAATTCTTCTAAATTTCCAATTAAATCATTATTATTTTCAATACTAATATTACTGACACATTTAGTAGTATCACCATCACTACCATTGTTATTATTGCTATATTGACTATCGTCATGTGAAAAATACTGTTTTTCTGGTCCTGAAACCTTTTTATTGTTTTCTAAATTATTAATTATGGGATCTTGAATGGAATAGTCATCGTCATGAATGTGTCTTTGATTCATTAATATTCACTTAATATAAGATTTTAAATAAAATCCCTCTGTCAACTAGATTATGTCAAAACAAAAAAAATTCTGAGCTAAATTGAATTGTGTAACTTTAGACTGGTGTTACCATAGTTACTGCCAAACATTGAACATGATGGTATTATATATGCATACTACAAGAAAGGAGAGAAAGTCTCATGGGAGAAAATGATAATTCAGAAATCCTAAAGAATAATTCTTCTTTGATGGTAACAACAACAACAATAACGACAACAGCCGGATCAAGAGCAGCAGCAGCAACAGTGATGTCAGCAGAAGCAACGGCAGCAGCAGCAGCAGCAGCAGCAGCAGCAACAGCAACAGCAACAGATGAATATAAACAAGTAAAAACCAATAATTTTAATTCATATTCAAATAATAGTATTCAGAATTGTCATAGTTCTCAATTTTCACCTGATGATAGTGAATTTCATTTAATTAAATACAATATACCATTGAGACCAAAGATAAAGCAAATACAATTCAGAATTAGCGATGAAATTTTAAAGCTTCAAAATATATTCAATGACTTAAAAACACAAGATGAAGAATTAATAAAAAAATTAGATATTTCTATAAGAGAGAACAACATTCAATATTCTTCATTAATTTCTTCAGAATTAAATGGTATTAGAAAATCGAGTAGAGCTATATGGACTTCAAAAATTGTTTTAGATACTCTGCATAATCAAATTTGTAATATCTCTAGTTTTAAAGATTTAGTTGAGAAACTGACCCCGTCATTGACAGTAATGAAAAGTATTAGATCATTATTAATTTCCCATATTAGGGAATCAGATCATGAGTTTAAGAATATATCAGATTTGTTATGTGATGTTCTTTTTAATGCTGGTCAGTTAGGAGGATCTTTGATCAATTTTAAAATAGCAAACAACGCTGCAGTAGATATCACAGATGACGCGATGTTTAAGGCAGAAAATAAAATAAAAATAGAATTTTTACCCATTCCTAAGATGATAACATAAAAATAGAAATAGAAGAAATAATCGTATCTGTATTTATTATCATTATTCAAAAAATTATTTTTATTTATTTTATGTTATTTGTTTTATAGATTTAATCTTTTATTTTACTTACTAATATTAGTTTATTCTTATATAAAAGAATGGAATGAAAGAGATGGCGAGATGATAATAATAATAGTGGCAGTAGCAGTAGTACTAGTATCAAGTCATTTTAATTATTTTTCTTTCTTTCCTTCGTCAATATAGAAAATTGATTCGTTTTTATTTA
Source organism: Nitrososphaeraceae archaeon (assembly GCA_036380415.1). Taxonomy (GTDB): domain Archaea; phylum Thermoproteota; class Nitrososphaeria; order Nitrososphaerales; family Nitrososphaeraceae; genus TH1177. Next base: position 991 of record DASVEV010000246.1, on the reverse strand, counting down.
ATGAAGATCCAGCAATTAAATTTAAAATAGAAGTTGTAACATTTTCTATATTTGATTCGATTCCTTCAATATTTCCAGGTAGAATTAAGTTTAATTTGATTTTCGATCCTAAGACATCAGACAATTCTTGATTTACTGTAGCCGTATAGGGTCGAAGAGCACCTCTAAATACCTCAGATCTGGCCCTTGATAAACCAGATATTTTCTTCCCATATGGAGAATCAGGGCCCAGAATTACTATTATTCCCTTCGAATCTTTAAATTGAGATGGTTTTTGAATTGCGTCAGCCGGTGACATAAATTTGACTGCTTCCCTTGTTATCAATGCAGGAATATGGATAAAGTTCTCTACTAGTACATCCCATTCCTCTCTGGACAAAGATGATAAACTTCGACTATAATCATATTCGCCTGTAATATGAATAACAGAATCAATACTTCCAAATTTTGTTTTGGCAGTATTAAAGATTCTTTTTACTTTCTCTTCGTCTGCAAGGTCCAATGAATGACTATGAAAATCTTTATAAAATTTTGTATCATCAGAAGAGTTTTTGCTAAGTATTATTACTTGTTTTACACCAGTTTCATTCAATTTATTTGCGAGATTAGTGATTCGCTGTACATCTTTTTCCTTTGATGAGGTTGTTGTGATAACTACTACCTTTTCTTTTAAATTTTGTAGGTTATTATCATCGATAGAGGTTCCCACAATAGGTTTGACAGGATAAAAAACTCTATCATTGGGGATAATTCTACCGTTGATTAATTTACTAATAGTATCATCTGACAGAGTCAAGACCATATCGGCCACTTCTTCTTGACTGAGAAATTCATTATCTACTATCATTTTACTGGTATTATTTTGTATTTTTTCTGCTATTTCCTGTATCTTCACCAACATTCCTTCAATCGTTTTATTTAGATCGTCTTGATTGGTAGTAAGAGCTGGAGAAGAAATAGAATCATCATCATTACTAGTACTAGTAGTAGT
>DASVEV010000245.1:0-11016 GCA_036380415.1 Nitrososphaeraceae archaeon | reverse complement strand
TAAGAATAAATTTGGTATTTTCAAAATTAATTGTTGAATTATATTATAGTTATCTAATTAAAACATTTTCAAAAATATTGAAAAAAGTTTAAGAAGTATTGAAATAAATAATTTTATAATTTTATTCAATATCAAAAGTTTTGATTATTGTTGATTAGAAGAAGTAAGCTATTACAATAATTCAACCATATTTAGTTTTTGTTCTTTTTCTCTTTTTCCTTCCTGACTAAAATCAATAATCTTTTATGCTACCTACTTTTACTATTAATGCTACTAATATCTACAAACCTGTAGTTGCCATACAAATATAATTTGAAATTACAGGAGTCTCATTTGTATTAATTAATATATAATTGGAATTCATCAAGTTGATGCTAAAGAGTTTAAAATCAATAATACCATATTAACTTTGAATATCCTCAGTTAGATAGGCAAACCGTCATCGTCTGAATCATCTTCGTGAAGGAACTACTACCGGTTCATGCCATGACAATTCCACTTATATAATTGATTGTTAACCTTGTTTACTGATTTTTAAATACCTTGGATACCACGATATAAGTACCAAAACACCATAGGCATATCCCCTAACAAGGAAGCCATAATTTGTATGTTTTTTTAGTGTGAATATTTTATACCATCAATACAATTTGTTAACTTCGTTTACTATTATTTATATAATGAATTAGAAAATAAAAATATTGTATTGGAAAAAAATAGAAATAGAAAAGGAGGAAGAAAATCGATTGGATTTCTATCTTTCAACAAAAACTTCAATTTGTTATTATTTGTACTTCTAAGTACTTATTATTGAACAGATATGATACAAAAGATTTTAAATAATAATGTAATCCTGCTCATGTCTCTTATTATTGTATACGTAATAGGAAATAATATATTCTATTTATCAGCATATGCAGATTTGCCAGATGAAATAAATAAAATCCAAAATTGTAAAAATTCAAAAATAATTGATAAGGCAATTCCAAATTCTAATAGCAACGATCAGAAGAATGATAATAATGATGATACTAAACCAATAGAAAACTTCCATCATATTAAAAAATTTAATTCTAATGGCGAACTAATCAAGGGTTGGGGTGTCAAAGGAACAGGTAATGGAGAGTTTTTACATCCTCATGGAATTGGATCCGATTCCAAGGGAAATATCTATGTAAGTGATGCTGTACTTTGTAATATTCAGAAGTTTGATAGTAATGGTCATTATTTGTTAAAATTTGGCAGTAGAGGCAATGGTCCTGCAGAATTTTTACAACCAGAAAGCATTGCAATAGACAAAAACGATAATGTATTTGTTGCCGATTATGCTACTCAACATGTTCAAAAATTTGACAGTAATGGTAACTTTATAACAATGTGGGGATCTAAAGGTACAAAAACTGGTCAATTTATGAAACCATGGGGAATAGGTGTAGATTCTGTTGGGAATGTTTATGTAGGTGATCAGGAGAATCCAGTCATCCAAAAATTTGACAACAACGGAAATTTTATAACAAAATGGGGGTCGTACGGATCAAAAGCAGGACAATTCGTTCATATTCATGACATTACACTCGACTCTAATGATTATGTTTATGCAACTGATGGCAGAGACAATTCTCGGGTTGAAAAATTTGACAGTGATGGTAACTTTATAACAATGTGGGGATCTAAAGGAAGTAAGGAAGGTCATTTTATTGAAGATCACGGAATTGCAGTAGATAAGTCAGGATATGTATATGTAGTCGATACTAGAAATATTAGAATTCAGAAATTTGACAGTGATGGTAACTTTATAACAATGTGGGGGTCACTTGGATGTAAAGATGATCAATTTCTAATACCTCACGATATAACAATTGATCCAAAAGGTAATATTTATGTAAGTGATAGTGGGCATGTACATTTTAGAGACAATTATTTATGTAAATGACCAGACAGATTAAATATGTGTATTGTAAGATAGCATAAAAATTAAGTTTGCAATAAAATAGATTATCAATGGATTACATCACTTAATTTAATTGAATTAAATATTAATTTAATTGAACTAAAAATAACTTTAATTTTGGATAATACCTAAAGATCTGAGAGTTTTACAAGTATATTTGATATCATTCTTATTTTATAAAAAAGATATATCTATGATGTGATATGTAAGATATTTTGAGGATTAATATCTTTCAACGAGTCAATATTGCCACCCAAAGGTAGTATCATATTTCTCATATTCTCTATCATCATTCCAACATACGAGTGATTGTTATCACCAGGATTACCAGGCAAATCATCATCACTCAAAGTTTCAACAATAGCAACATTTCCTTCTTTGGCTATTTGATCAACTATGTTGGTAGGAAATACTTCTGATGCAAATATTGCTGGCACTTTCTCAATACGAACCTGATCTATTAGATCTGCAATATCTTTAGGACTGGGATCACTAAAATCTGAGGCTTGAATGGCTCCTATTACTGTCATTCCATAATGAGGAGCAAAATAAGCCCACGAATCGTGATAAGTAAGCAATTTTCTATTTTCTAATGGAATTGTCTCAACAGATTTTTTAATTCCAGTATCTAGTTGTTTTAGTAACGTTGTATATTTGTTGGAGTTATCAATATAATATTGTGAGTTAGAAGGATCCATTTCTATTAATTTGTCACGTGTTAAATTTGCAAAATTCATGGCATATTCTACATTTAGCCAAAGATGAGGATTGGGATCGCCTTTTTCTTTTGGGAAACTAAAGTCAAATACCCAATCTTCCTTGGATATTGTTTTATCTCCTAGTTTTAATAATTGAATATTATTTGGATTTTTAGAAATTACATTTTCTGCAATCTTTTCTACATTTGTTTCTAAGTTAAGACCATCAATGATAACGAGATCTGCGTCATGAATTTTTATTGTATCTGAAGGCTTTAGTTCAAAGGTATGAGAATTTACTCCCTCCGGAACTAATCCAACTAAATTAATTTTGTCTCCTCCAATGTTTTGAACTATATTAGTTATGGGAGCAACTGAAGTTACTACATTAAGTTTATCTTCTAGAACAACTTCTTCTTGATTACTAGTATTAGTAGTATTACTAGTATTAGTAGTATTACTAGTATTACTAGTATTAGTAGTATTAGTAGTAGTAGTAGTAGCATACGATGTTGTAAGTGACATAAAAAATCCAATTATTCCGACTAGTAAAATAAATCTTCTAGTATAAGCATAATCATTTTTCACACAAACAATCATTTTTTTATTATATTAATATTTTCTGAAAATAATATATCTTATGAGTTGTGTTTAGACAGATAAAGTAAATCTCTTTATATCTCGTTCTAGAGATTGATTAGTAATATTATTTGTCTTAGCATCTGTTTTTTGATGATATCAATAATTAAGACAAATAATTTTCCTCTATACAATATATTAAATATCAATAAGATGGAACTATATCAATCAAACTAACTAAAAGAGTTAATTATATGTTTGATTTAAGAGTTCTAATGGTTTTTCTAAGTTTCTCTTTATTTTTTTTAAAAATACTAACTAGTAATTCCAATGATTACAGCTAAAGTAATTGCAAGCAATGTAAAATAGTCAAATACAGGTACAAATCTGGAATCAGTGTTATTCATAGTATAGGCTATATCAGCATTGTTACTACTATTAGTTTGCGTCAGGCCTGAAGATGAAGAAGAACTATTGACTGTAGGATTGAATCTATAATTAAGATCATAGTCTGATGGTCTCTGAGCTGCCATAGCCACGTTCCATTCACCAGGTTGGCTTATGTATCCTTCACGAATCGTATAAACTCCTGGGGAGACTTTAGTGAGTTTAGTGGTTATCGGTCCAATATCTGCTTGGTCATTTTTGAAAATCATCCTTACAGTTAATATTTTAGAATACGGTTGTCCATTTGTATCCGTAAAAGTAATCTTAAATGTATTAAATCCAGAATGAAATGGATTAATTTCAATTTTTGTATTTACATTTAATATTTTTACTTCTTTGACATAGCTGCTATTATTCTTTAAATTACTCATTGATATACCATTCATTGTCATAACACTACCATCAGACATTGTCATACTATTCCATTAGAATTATTACATTTATTTCTACATTTATGGACTAAGAAAAAAGCGGTATTATTTTACTTTTTCAATATTATGAGATAAAGATGAAATAATTGTTCTATACTACTCTTCTGTTTAATCACAATGAAAATTCATAATCTGCAATAAATCTAAAAAATAAAGAAAATATGTTATTGTTGTATAATGTTTATGGCTAAGGTTTTGCCTCATAGATTATATTAAATGGTGTCTGAGTTGCACGTCTGAATTTGGTAAACCCAGATGCTTCTGATATCTCTTTTATTTTTTTCTCACCTGCTTGTGCACCTAATGCAGGACCATTGTCTGCTAAAGAATTTGGGACACATACAAGGGTAGATGCTGCATAATATATTCTGCCTACCAAATTAAGATTTTCTTCTACCTTGTCATTGGCCATTGGTTCTATGATCATACAGGTACCATCTGGTTTAAGCGATTGCTTTGCAAATTTCATTGCTCCTATAGGATCACCCATATCATGAAGACAGTCGAAAAAAGTAATTAGATCATAATCATTACCAATTGATTCATCATTTGCTGATACTGAACTAAATTCTATATTCTCTATTACTCCTTCTTTTCTTGCTTGTTCTTTAGCTTGTTCAATAGATGGACTATGATTATCAAAACCATAAAATTTAGAATTTGGATAGGCCTTGGCCATAAGAGTTGTTGAGATACCATATCCACATCCAATATCGGCAACTTTAGCACCTTGTTTTAGTTTTTCTTCAACTCCTTCAAGTGAAGGAATCCATGAACTCACAAGATTTCCAATATAATTAGGTTTAAAAAATCGGGCAGTACCTTCAAAGAGATCATGATGATGTTCACCCCATCTCAATCCATTTTCGCTTTGGAACATTTTTACAAATTTATCTTCATCTTTAAAAAAAGATCTGATTGATTGATAGGCTCCATGCATATATACAGAACTATTCTCATCTGCTAATACCATTGCTTGTTCTGGTGGAAGAAAGTATTTTCCATCTGATTTATTATATGTTATATATCCTCCAGCGGCTTGATTTGCTAGCCATTCTCTAATATAGCGCTCATTAGTGTTAGTCTTTTTTGCTAATTCTTCTGATGTAAGCGGCAGTCCAGATTCTGCCATTGCTTTGTATAAACCAAGTCTATCTCCAATAATCATTAGCATGGCACTCATAGTACTTGCAATGTCTCCGACAGACTTTAGCATAAAGTCGTGTAGTTTTTGTTCATTAATTTTGTTGGTAGATTTTTCTGATTGCATTGTTATTGTTAAATATTATTTTAACGTATTATACGTATCTTTTTTATACTAATTTTTTATTTTTTTATTTTAATTACGATTAATTCTTATTTTAAATTAGTATTATTAGCAATATTGTAATCTTCTGTAAACTCTATTCAATCTAGATTCATTGATTGAACATTGAAACTGTGTCTATTCAACTCCTGAAGGAAGCAACAAAAAATTGTTAATTTAAAAATGGGCCAAAAATATGATGTCAAAAACAATTCACACACCTCTAAGCCAGTCCTGTAAACAATATTAACCTCAATACAAATACATCATGGTGGGAGCAACATCAATCACTTCAGTAAATTTAGAAGAATCTTGAATAAATTAGTAGTAGAATCTTGCTGGACAAGATTAATTTTACAAATAATACAAATAGGAGGGTTATTGTTAGAGTTCAAATTTTATAATATTGTCCTATCTCTTGCATTTCTTTGATAGTAAATTCACAAGTATGTTCTTTATGGTGTTTTTCAGAACAAAAAATAGTGTTACAATTAGTGCATTTATGTTTTAGATTCTGGTCAGATATTGAAACATCAATTACTTTGTTACATTTATCTGTTCCACATAATAGTTTAGCCATTTTCTATCCTTTATTTTACTACTAATTATTATTTTGTTTGTATTTAAAGAATGTCATAAGCACCTGAAAGAATATTCAATTCGGTTCAACTTCCAAGTATTTGAGTCAAATACTGATCCAGTTAAAACACCAATATTAGTAGTTGACAAAAAGTATATTCCAGAAGCAGATGCAAAGTCTATCAATGAAATTAATTATTCTGTTCAGTGTTCGATGTTAAGAGGTCATACTTTCTTTAATCTCGATTTACAGAATGAAATAACGGGACAAGAAACTCATTTCAGTATTTGTTTCTGTCCCCTTGAATATGCAGGAAATAATGAACTCTATGGTCGAATGGTAGGATTTATCAATATCTATAAACAACTAGGTTTTCTCATGGTAACATCTCCTGAGTCGTTAGATAAGTTGAATGGAAAAACAGGAGAACAAATCGCAGATATGGTAGTTAATGGAGAAATAAATAATTTGGCAGTTTCTTGGAAAATTTGATATCTCACCTATTGAAACTACTAACAATATATGGATCAATATCTTAAAATATCATTCAGTATTAAAGATCTGAATAACTTTGACATCGTTCATAAAGTATTGATAGAAATGGACAACAAGTTCTTGAATCTGGACACTAGAGTTTTCTGCAAGTCTTGTGAAGCAATATTCAAGGAGATTTAAAGAGAGAGATGACTTTAGTAGATTTAAATCCTGTTGAAATTAATTTGATTATCGATCTCCTAAAATTTAATATTGACGACTTAAGCCTAGGATCTCCCAATCGACGTATTCCAGAACAAACATTGAAAGAATGGAAAAATCATATTCAAACTGTTATTTATAAATTAGAAAAAGCAGTAGAGAAATGAGCGGCTGTAAACATTTTCCATTTTTATATCATGTAAAGATACTGTAATAGGAGATGGGAGATAGTATTAGAAATTTATATATTATAAATAACATACTATTTTAATAACATAAATGGCAAGTATCATTGTTTTTGTTGCTTTATTATTATGATATTTTTAATCTTTGACATCAATATAACATAAAATAAAATATTCTTAATTTTAATATTAGAATTATATAAGTTTGTATAAAGTGATAGTAAACTAATCATCACATGACTATATAGTGATTGTTATGAGTGTTTATATATTCCTCCTATAGTAACTTGTTTAATGACTTCAAAAAGTCAAATAATTAAGACAAGAATAGTTATTATTTTTCTTGCGATATTTTCTTTGGTTAGTTCATACAGTATTTTTTATTCTCAAACTGTAAATGGTGCTACTACTAACTCGAATATTACCATAACATCTTCTCAAGAATTGAGTACAATCATGTCACAAATTTCTAATTCTGATAAACCTGAAGATATTGCTACACTTGCCTATCTGTGGGGTTATCCACTCATAACCTCACAACGAAGCTTTGACTATTTCACAAATCCTAATACTCCTCCTGTCGTTGGACAGGGTCCTGCAAATGAAATGAACTGCGCACACCAACTTGTAAATGCAAGTTTCACGGATATAGTAACCCCTAACGATGATACATTATACTGTCAATCATGGATGGATTTGACAAAAGAACCAGTTGTTCTTAAAGTTCCTTCCGTTCAAGACAGATACATTTCATTCCAGTTCCTGGATGCATATACTAATGATTATACATACCTTGGAACGCGTGCTTCAGATGGCTCAGAAGGTACTTACCTAATCGCCGGTCCAAACTGGGATGGACAAGTTCCACAAGATATGACCAAGATATGGTCACCAACAAATATTGCATGGATTATTAACAGGATTCTAGTTACAGGTGATTCAGACTTGCCAAATGTCCATGATATCCAAGATAAGATAAGCTTGATTCCACTTTCAGTATTTGAAGGAAACACAACAAATACACAAGCAGCAGATGAAACGACCCTCTCTAGCCAAGTTCCCATTAAACCCCAACCTGCTAACATACCAACAACTGGTATCAAATTGTATGATGAATTAGGACAAGCAATGATTAACAATCCACTCAATCCTCCAGACCCTAGCCTTGTAGCCAAGCTTGCAAGTATAGGTATCGGACCTGGAAAAATACCATCAGTTGAGTCAAATGACACAATAAAAACTGCACTGCAAACTGGAATACAGGAAGGTGAGAAACTGATAGACGAAAAATTAGCAAATATTGGAACTGTAGTAAATGGGTGGTCTGTTAATACTCAGACAGGAATCTATGGAAATGACTATCTTACTAGAGCAGCTATTACTAAATTGGGATTTGGTGCAAATATACCACAAGAAGCTCTCTATCCAACCACATTAACAGACAGCCAAGGAAAACCATATAACGGTGCTAACAAATATGCCATTCACTTTGACCCAGGACAGACTCCACCAGTAGATGGCTTCTGGTCAATCACGATGTATAACGAGGAGAAATATTTCTATGACAATCCACTAAATCGTTATTCGATAGGAAAGTATACTGATGGATTAAAAACTAACGAAGATGGCTCACTTGATATCTTTATACAGAATCAAAGTCTTGGTGCAGATAAAGAATCCAACTGGCTACCTTCACCTGCTGATGGCTTCTATATGGTTTTACGTATGTATTTGCCGACAGAACAGGTTCTTAATGGAACTTGGACACCTCCACCTGTAAAGGTCATAGAATAAAGATTCATCAAAAATGCAATCGGTGATTCCACATTATATATCCCACATAACTTTTTTTGATTCTAATTATTATTCTTAATATTAAATATTTCAAAAGTACATAAAATAATAAATCTTATATTCTCTTTTATTACTACATATTAGACTCTAATTTTACACCGCTATCGGTATTACTCCCTCCTTGGCATATTTCTACCAATTTACATCTCTTGATATTTCAAAATCTATTTAAAATTAAGTTTCTAATAATAAAATATAAATACCAAATAGTAGAGCCTTTCTTACGTAGATGATTCCGCTCCTTAACAATTCTCTGTTTTTGAAAAATTAACAGATATATTTTTAAAACGTAAAATATTTTTTGTGAAAGATAAACCATTTAATTTTCATGGAGCAAAATTTACTATCAAGGTTCTTACTTCTGAAACGAATGGTAGCTATACTATCCTAGATGTAATTCATCCACCTAATATAGGTCCTGCATTTCATTTACATCCTAAAGGTTCAGAAACCTTTTACATAGTAGAAGGCGAATATGAATTCATTTTAGATGGGAAATCAGTAACGGGTAAACCTGGAGATGTAATTTTTGTTTCCAAAGGAGTTCCACATAGATTTGTTGTGGGAGACAAAGGAGGACATGCTCTTGTAATCAGTCCTCCAGAACTTGAGTTTTATTTTTTTAAAGTAAGTGAATTACTTGACAAAGGTGAAGTTTCATATGAAACAGAATCAAGTATAGGAAAACAATATGGTCAGGTTTTCTTAGATAACACAAAACACTGGAAATAGTCAAAATGTTTAGGAGGAGCATATAATTGAGATTTCTTAGTGGTTAGCGAATAAAAGAAAAAAATTCCTTATCAAACAGAAGTTAAACGCTTATATAATTTTTAGCTTTAACTCTAATAATGAATTTCTTGTCACTCTTAGTAGATATTTTCGTAGGTAGAATATTTTTAAAAATGCTATTATGGCCTTTTGGATATAGAGATTAATATCCCAATATTTTTTTTCAATAAGCGATTAGTCTGGGTTCACAAAATTATAGAAATCTAAAATATCTAACATTCTTGATTTTGTATAGTAAATTGAAATTCAGTATGTTAACTTGAGTATTGTACTTTGATAACTCCTAATTTTTTATTTTAGTCTTGTGAATGAATATGGAGACATTTGCAAATTTAGAAGTTGTTATTTGAATAATATCTAAAAAGGAATATAAAATATTTTTGAGAATAGGAATTTATAGATATTAGTATAAAAATAACAAAATGAAGAATTTTACTTTGTACTTTCATAAATATATTTTTGCGGTAATATTCCTTGGATTTGTATTTATAATAACACTAGAATCACCATTCTCAATACAATTAGCAGATTTTTTAACAAATAACAACATTGTAGAAGAGGCGTTAGCACAACCACCATCTACAAACACATCAATAATAATGAATAACAATTCAGAAGAACAAAATAACTCTAAACTGATAAAAGCCTTTGGACATTTTGCCAATAATCAAATAAAAGATGGAATAGTTACATGGATTCAGGGCGGATTTTGGGAATTAGAAATAAGTGATACTACTAATAGTAATGTTAACAATAACAATATCCAATTAATCAACAACAATAGTAGTAAAGCCAATTTTATTGCTAATTTTACAATGATAAAACCAGATGGTAGTCTTTCGCATAACCATAATATTCAGAATTATATTTCAGATAAGGTAATACTTACTGATAAAGATATAGTTGTAATGGGAATAGCAGATATCTATTCTAATGACAAGCATAATGAATACAAAAGTGTTCCTTTAACTATTCATCTTATGGGAAACAAAGTTTTAGGACTTACTATAGATGTTGGTAAAACTAAAGGACATTTTTCTAGCTCAAATGAAATGTTTGGAACATTAATCAGTGGAATAGGATTGGATACATCTGCTGATAATTCTATTAATAAAACAATGATGCATCACGATACTGCTGCAACAAATGATACTGATGAGAAAGAATCTATGACTATGATGCAACATTGAAATTTCTGTATTTTACCACTTAAAGAATGGAAGTCAAGACAAGTATAAATAAAAATTAAAGAATATAGCGAATTGATTTTATCTGTCGCTCTCTCTACTTCTTCTGTTTGGCTGGAGGGCTATGGTTTTTAATGAAATTAATTTACTTTCAAAACCTTATTTAACACTGAAATACAAAAAATATTATGAAGAGTAAACCAAAAATTTTTAATGCTACTGACCCTGTAGAAGTTAAATTTGTTGATACTATCTATAATATACTTACAAAAGGTTTTGATATATCATCTATTTATAGATGCGGGAACTG
>DASVEV010000244.1:0-11499 GCA_036380415.1 Nitrososphaeraceae archaeon | reverse complement strand
ATCTGTATTCAGTATGATTCAAATAACCTACACTCAAATTAAAATATATGGGAACTGAACATAGTGTAACTCAAGTGAACAATGCATCATGGGAAAAAGAAGTATTACAATCACAATTACCTGTTTTTGTTGATTTTTGGGCAGAATGGTGTGGACCTTGTAGAATGGTAGGACCAGCCGTAGAACAATTATCAAAAACACTTGAAGGAAAAGTAAAAACTGTAAAGCTTAATGTAGATGAAAATCAAGAGATTGCCGTAAAATATGGAATTCACTCTATACCATCATTGCTATTATTCAAAGACGGCAAAGAAATTGCGAGAACTGTCGGCGCTGCTCCTAAAGAAGCCTATCAAAAATTCATCGAAGAATCTTTAACCAAGAATTAACATTAATTTCTTTTCATTTAATTTAATGAGTTTTAGTTTTTATTTCTGTATTCATAAAAGCATTAATATAGATAATAATAATCGTTAGCATAATTTGGGTAAAAAAGAGATTTCTACTCTATTTTCATCTAATCCTGATAAATATTATAGAGTTTCCTTATTTGATAGATTAGGTTTTAAACGAAACAAATGTATATCTTGTGAAAAATTTTTTTGGTCGCTTATAGATAAAAATATCTGTCCAGATCATGAGGCCTATAACTTTATAGGAAATCCTCCTACAAATAAAAGACTAGATTATATAGGAGCATGGAAGGAAATTGAAAAATATTTTCAATCAAATGATCACTCTATTGTAAGAAGATACCCTGTAGTGTGTAGGTGGCGAGAAGATCTTTATTTTACAATTGCATCTATAGTGGATTTTCAAAGAATAATGAATAATAAAGTTATTTTTGAATTGCCATCAAATCCTTTAGTAGTACCACAAATGTGTTTAAGATTCAATGACGTTGAAAATGTGGGGGTAAGCGGCCGTCATTACACTAGTTTCTGTATGATTGGTCAAACATGTAATGCAGATGCACCTGGAGGATATTGGAAGGATCATTGCATTGACCTAGACTTTGGATTATTAACTAATGTTTTGGGAATAAAACCTGAAGAGATTACTTTTGTGGAAGATATTTGGATGGGTGCAGGAGCTTTTGGGTGTTCTTTAGAGTATTTTGTAAGGGGTCTTGAACTTGGTAATGCTGTTTTTACAGAATTCGAAGGAGATGAAAATAATTACAGAATTATGAAAAATAAGATTATTGATATGGGTGCAGGCTTAGAACGATTATCATGGATTACTATGGGTACTCCAACCAGCTATGATTGTTCTTTTGGACCAGTCATAAAATATTTAGAAAACTCTATTGAAGTTCAAAAGGATGAAAATTTTCTATCAAACTATTTTAAATTAGTATCTAGTAAATTCAACATTATTGAAGATGATTCAACTGATAAAATAAAACAATTGAAAAAAACTATTGCTCAAGAGATGAGAATACCATTTGAACATCTCGAAAAAATTGTATCTCCATATGAGGCAATTTATACAATAGCAGATCACACGAGGACATTGTTATTTGCTATTTCTGATGGATCATTACCTTCTAATGTAGGAGGAGGTTATAATCTTAGAATTCTTTTACGTAGAGTTTTATCTATTATTGAACGATTCAAATGGAATATAAAAATTGAAGATCTAATTGATACACACGTAGAATATCTGAAAAATATGTATCCTGAACTAGAGGAAAATAAGCAAGAGGTTTATACCATTCTTAAACTTGAATCTGATAGATATGTAAGCACAAGACAACGTATGAATGATATCGCATCTACAATACGTAAGAATAACAAACAACTAACTGTAGATGATCTTATAAGATTGTATGAATCCGATGGTATTACTCCTGACTTTCTTAAAGAAATCAATGTAATAACCGATATACCTTCAAATTTTTACGTGAAACTATCAGAATTACATAATATCAACCAAAAATCTCTTTACCATCCGTCAATCGAAGGATTGGAAGGCCTATCGCCTACTAGATTATTATATTACGAAGATTCTTCCATCCGAGAATTTTATGCCCAAATCATAAAAATAAAAGAAAATTATGTAATTTTAGATCAAACATCTTTCTATCCTAGAGGAGGGGGTCAAGAACCTGATAAGGGAAATATTGGCGATGTTAAAGTCTTAGAAGTCATAAAACAAGGAGATATTGTCCTTCATCGGGTAGAAAATTTATCATCTCTTTCAGAGGGACTACGAATTAAATGTAGGTTAGATGATGTAAGACGCGATTCAATAACAAAACATCATACAGCTACTCATATATTAAATTCTTCATCAAGAACTACACTTGGTTCATGGGTGTGGCAAAACTCTGCTTTTAAAGATGTTAATTATGGAAGACTTGACATAACTCACCATTCTGCATTAAATAAAGAAGAAGTTGAAAGAATCGAAAAAACTGCTAACGAAATTGTAATGAAAAACCTTGATGTAAATATAAAAGAATATGATAGAGGAGAAAGTGAACAAAAATTTTCCTTTCGTATCTATCAAGGTGGAGTAGTTCCATCAAATAAAGTACGAATAGTGAAAATAAGTGAATTTGACATTGAAGCATGTGGAGGAACACATGTCAATAGAACAGGTGAATTAGGTTTAATTAAAATTCTCAAATCAGAAAGAATTCAGGATGGTGTTGTTCGATTAGAATTTGTTGCTGGACAGGCTGCTATAGATTACATTAAAAATCAGGATAGAAATATTTCATTTATTACTCAATCATTAGGTTCTAGTAAAGAAAAACTAACACATTCATTCAAAAAATATTTAGATGAATCAGAAAAGCTTAAAACAAAGATAAAAATTCTTTTACGAAAAACTTCTCCAATTTTAGCCAAATCTATATCCACTAATAGTAAACAAATATCATCAAACGGGGTGAAATTATTTACAACATATGATGATGAATTAGATGAAGAATTCCATATTACAATAGGAGAAAAATCCATTAACCTTGATCCTTTTCTCATATATATTTCACTAATCTCCAAAGGAGAAGGAGAAGGCATACGCGTAATAGTTTTTGTTGGTGAAACTGCAAGAAAATATGGTTTTAATGCAGGAAAAATAGCAAAAGTCTTCTCTATTAGTTTAGGCGGCTCTGGAGGAGGAGATTCAAAGTTTGGTCAAGGCGGAGGTAGATTTAAGAATAGAATTGAAGAGGTCTTACATTCATCAGAAATATATGTTAATGAAACACTCAAGAGGTGAAATAATCTGAATAGTAGAGAAATAAATGATAATAGTATTAATTGGAAAGAACTAGAGGCAAAATGGAAGTCTAGATGGAAAGAAGAACATCTTTTTGAAGCCGATTATGATAATACTAATAAAAAAAAGTATTTCATAACTGTTGCATTTCCCTATCCTAATTCTCCACAGCATATAGGACACGGGCGAACATATTCCCTAGCTGATGTTCATGCTAGATATATGAGAATGAAAGGCTATAATGTATTATTTCCAATGGGATTTCACTATACAGGAACTCCTATCTTAGCTATGTCAAAAAGAGTAATCGCAGAAGATCAAGATTTAATTGGAACTTTTAAAAATTTATATAATGTCCCTGAAAATATCATCAAATCATTTATAGAACCAGAAAATATTGCAAAATTTTTTCATAATGAGATAAAATTAGGAATGCAAGATATGGGTTATTCTATCGATTGGCGACGAGAATTTACAACCATTGATACTTTATATTCAAAATTCATTACTTGGCAGTTTAAAATATTACAAAAAAAAGGGTTAATTGTACAAGGTTCTCATCCTGTTGGATGGTGTCCCTATGATAAAAATCCTGTAAGTCAACATGATACTATTGGAGATGTAGAACCAGAATTTAGTGAATATGTCCTAATAAAGTTTAGGTTAGCTGAGAATGATATAATACTTCCTACTGCTACTTTAAGACCTGAAACTATATTTGGAGTCACAAATCTTTGGATAAATCCTGATATTGAATATTTTATAATAGATGTAGATAATAATACTGAACAATGGATTGTTACTAAAGAGGCTTCAACAAAATTAGAATTTCTTAATCATAGTGTAAAAATCAATAGAATCATCAAAGGAAATGAATTAATTGGTAAATTTGCAACAGACATTATTAGAAATGTAAATATTCCTATTCTTCCTGCAAAATTTGTAAAAACTGATACAGGAACAGGAATAGTAATGTCGGTACCTGGTCATGCTCCATATGATTTTCAAGCCCTTATTGACTTAAAAAAAGAAGTAAATTTACCCTCATTTGATATTGACTTATCACAAATCAATCCGATTAAAATTATAGAAATCCAAGATGCTAATCTAAATGACAACAGCTTAATATCATGTGTAGAAGATGCAATATCAAAGTTCAAAATTAACAATCAATCAGATTTAGGCCTGGAAAAAGCAACAAATGAAATGTATCATTTAGAATATTATCAGGGTAAGATGTTACCTAATACTGGAAAATATTCTGGAATGGACGTTCAATTAGCTAAAGAAGAAATAAAAAATTATTTGCTTGCTACAAAAAACTTAGCTGAAATCTTTTATGAATTCATAAATAAGCCAATTAAATGTAGATGTGGTAATGAGTGTTTTGTCAAGTTACTGAATGATCAATGGTTTATTAATTATAAAGATAAAGAATGGAAGCATAGAGTACATAATTATATCGATGAATTAAGTATTATTCCAGATGATCTTAGACAAGAATTTCACAATGTAGTTGACTGGTTAAAAGAAAGAGCTTGTGCAAGGAAATCAGGTCTTGGAACGAAACTTCCATGGGATCATGAATGGATAATAGAAAGCCTATCTGATTCAGTTATTTACATGGCTTATTATATAATATCAAAGTTCCTTAATGAACAAAAATACTCAATGAAAAAAAGTCTCAATAATATCGATGAGTCTTTTTTTGACTATATACTATTAGGAATAGGAAATGTTCATGATGTAGCAAAAAATTGTAATCTTTCGATATCATTAATACAAGAAATTAGAAATGAATTTATTTATTTTTATCCAGTTGATTCTCGACATTCTGGACGAGATTTGGTTCCTAATCATCTTTCTTTCTTTATTTTTAATCATGTTGCTATTTTTGAAAAGAAGTTCTGGCCACACCAGATAGTCGTCAACGGTTCTGTTTTAATGGAAGGTAAAAAGATGTCTAAATCTTTAGGTAATATAATACCTTTAAGAACAGCAATACAAGAATATGGCGCAGATACAATTAGACTAGCAATATTGATTTCATCTGAGCTTCTTCAGGATGCAGATTTTTCCTTTGATACTGCAAGATCTATTAGAATAAAATTATTAGAATTCTATACTCTTTCACAACAGATTTTGAATTCTAATTTTTACAATAAAATATCAGATTCAAATTTATCATTAGATGAATCACTTTATCTGGATCTATCTACAAATGAGTATCCTTTGGAGTTAGAAGATAGATGGTTAATAAGTAAATTACAAAGGCTAATAAGTAATGTTACTAAATCTATGGAAACATTACGTTTACGTGAAGCTCTCCATAATATTTTGTACGTTTTCGATCAAGATATGCATTGGTATAAAAAAAGAATCAATGCTAAAAAGCGAGGTAATGATAATATGGTGAATAAAATACTAATTCTTTGTTTTTCTATTAGAATAAAATTATTATCTCCATTTGCTCCATTTATATCTGAAGAAATTTGGAATAGTTTAGGTAATCGATCTTCAGTCGTTTCTTCAAAATGGCCTAGTGTTTTCAATGAAAAGATTGATCCATTATCTGAGGAATCAGATGAATTCATAAAAAGATTAACGTTGGATATCTCTAATATTATTAAAGTAACTAAAAAATTACCACGTACAATATATATATATTGTTCTTCTTCTGATAAACAAAAAATTTATCAGAAAATTCTCAACTTAATTACTTTAACTAATGAAAGGAATTTTGGAAATATAATGAAAAAATTAATACAAGATCCTGAAACTTCTTATGCAAAAAAAGATCCTTCATTTGTTAAAAAAACTGTAGAAGATATTCTTTCTGAATCTATTGAATCAAGAATTAACAGATTAAATTTGAATTCATTTGATGAAATCTCTATAATAAAAGATTCACAGAATCTAATATCTAATGAAATCGAATCTGAAAATATTCCAATAATTATTTATTCAGAAGAAGAAAAGGAAAAATTTGATCCAAAATTAAAGTCTAGATTTTCAAGACCATATAAACCCGCTATTTATTTAGAATAAGATCCTTTTTCTTGATTACTTTTTCTTGAAATATAAATCGATGAAAACATATACAAGCTAAACCCACAGATTGACATTATTAATCCATATAAAGAAAGTGCTCCTCTATCTTGATAGTATCCTATACCAAGAAGTATCGCTCCTAATACCAAAATAGCTATACCTGCCCTTGCAGGACCTGGCATTTCTTTTTTCTTTTTCACCACTAGTGGTAAGTGTTTAATTTTTTCGCAATATATTTTTATTTTTGGATGGTAATATTGTATCTATGAAAATTGCTGTGGTGGGAATTGGGGTTGCAGGAGCATATTTAATGAATCAACTTAGTAATAATCATGATATTCATGTAGTTGGATTTGAAAGAATGAAAGAAGAAGAACATGATGCAGTTTGCGCTTGGGCGACGAGCAAAAATGTTATGGTAGACTACACAAAAAAATGTAGCCTAGATTTTGATAACTATATCTTACATGATGGTAAAAATATGAGCGTAGACCTTGGTGAAAGCAAGCATGTTGATATTGGATTAAAAGGTATGGTTAGTTATGATAAATTAAAACTTATTCAAGATATGATAAAAGGAACAGAAATTAAATATGGAAAAGCACCAAAAAAGGAAAATTTAGAAGCTGACTTTGATCTAATTGTAGATTCTACTGGTTTTCACAGGAATTATCTCCCTAAACTTGATTACGAAATGTGGGTACCTTGTGTTCAATATAAAGTCAAATATGATAATAATAATGTTCCATATGATGATTTTTATCTTAAAGGATTTCCTTCTATGTCTGGCTATTTCTGGTATTTTCCATTAGGAAATGGATATGCACATATAGGTGCTGGTGATTTTACAAGAAAAAATCATAATCTTTTTGTTGAAAATTTTCTAAAGAAATACAAATGTGAAATAATTAAAAAAAATGGAAGACCTGTAAGAATTAGTCCACCATCAAAATCAGAACCATTTTATGATGGTAAAAAGTCTATAGGAGTTGGAGAATCGATTGGTACAGTCTATCCATTACTTGGTGAAGGCATAATCCCTTCAACAATTTGTGCGGATCTCTTTATAAATAATTTGAATGATTTTAAAAAATATAGAGAACAAGTCCTTAAATATTTTAGTATATATCCATTAGTTTTCAAGTTTATTTTGATGAAAATTACAGGTACTTTTAATCTTGTAAAAAACTCTTTCGATTTACTTAGAATATATTATCATATGAAAAATAATCAAGATCGATATGGAATGGAAGTAAAGATCGCTGAATTGATGAAAGTCGCTACTATTTAACTATTATTTGAAAAATTCCAATATCTTTACCTTTTTCCTTTTGAGTCACAGTTATAAATGGACTTAAAATAATTCAATACAGATGAGCAATAAAGCTAATACGAATAAATCAGCAATTGAACAAAGAGTAAATGAGCTTGTTCAGCATTCCAGAACCTTAGAACTTTATCTTAATGAAGTATTAGAAAGAGAAGCTACAGTTACAAAATTAATTGAAGAGGCTCGTCTTGCATCGTATGCTCTCCAAAATATTCCTCTAGATAAAGAGAATGAAGCATTAATGCCAATTGGAATAGGAGTGTATTTAAAAACAAATATTACTTCAATTGATAAATTATTGGTTAATATTGGTGCCGGAGTTACAATAGAAAAAACACATGAAGATACTTTACACTACATAGAATCAAGAATCAAGGAATTTGAGATTGGCTTAAATCAATTAAGAGAACAGAAGAAACAAATAACTTCTCAACTTGAACAGATCCAACATCAGGTGAATTCGATGTTGCAGCAAACTTCATAAAATATTTAATCAAAGCAAAAAAAGAAAACATAATACATTGAGATTTAAATTATTTTTGTGTATGAGTATATATGTTTGATAAATTAAAAAAAGCTTTTTCAAATATTATTTCAGATATCAGTAAAAAAGAAATTTCTGAAAAAGACCTTGAAAATACTCTATTTGATCTTGAGATTGCATTGCTAGAAAGTGATGTAGCACAGGAAGTTATAGATGATATCTCGGCTAGTTTGAAAAATAAATTATTGGGTTTCTCTGTTGAAAAAGATAAAACACCAGAAGAATTAATTAAATTCCATGTTCAAAAATCTATTTATGAAATTCTTACTAAATCAGGGACCCTAGACTTAGTTAAGGAAATTAATTCCAAAAAAGAAAATAAAAGGGGTCCATTTGTAGTAGTTTTTCTAGGAATTAATGGAACCGGAAAAACCACTACTGTAGCCAAAGTTGCTAATCTTCTACATAAAAATGGGTTGTCTGTTGTATTAGCAGCAAGTGATACTCATAGGGCAGGTGCTATAGAACAACTGGGTGAACATGCTAGAAGATTATCACTAAAAATGATTCATCAAAGATACGGAGCAGATCCATCTGCAGTTGCAAGAGATGCAGTTGAATATGGAAAAAAGCACCGAGTAGATGCAATTTTAATTGATACTGCTGGAAGAATGCAAACTGCAAAAAATCTCATGGATGAAATTAGTAAAATTGTTCAGGTTGTTAAACCAGACATGAAAATTTTTATAGGAGATTCTTTGGCAGGAAATGATGCAATATATCAAGCAAAAGAATTCTTTGCCTATACTAAATTTGATGCATCAATTTTAACAAAAACAGATGCTGATGCAAAGGGAGGTGCTATCATTTCAATTACATATCTTACTTCTAAACCTATTATTTATCTTGGAGTAGGTCAAAACTATGATGATATAATTCCATTTGATCTTGATACCTTCGTAGAATCATTGTTTGGTTCTCAAATTTCAGAAGAAATTACAAATAAGTATAGTTCTAATATTATAAATGAAAGTAAAAATAATGAAAAGTTACCAGATATCCAATCCAAAAGTATCTCTAATAATGAGCCTATTCATAATATTGAAGAATTATATCAAAATACACCTTCTTCTTCAAATTTAGATCCTATTATTAGTAATAACATAAATAATCATGATATTGCAATATCTAAAGTTGAACTAAAAGAAGAAGAGAAAAAAGTTGACGACCTAAGAAATAATAATATTATTAATTTAGAAAATGAATCACAAGTTGGTAAATCTGAAAAAATAGCTGAAAACGACGATGAAAAGAAAAAAGGCTTCTTTTCTTCCTTATTTGGTAAACGAAAATCCCTAGTAAATAGCGATAAAGTTTCATCAACAACAGCTGATCAAAAAAGTAAACAAAATAATCAAGGAAAACCCAATTCAGACAAGCACCAATACAATACTATAAACAAGAATGAAATATCTGAGAAAAACAAAAATAAAGACAAAAATGAAGTCAAATATCTTTCAGACGATGATTTAGATGAACTCCTTAAAGAATAAACATATTCTTAGCTTACAAGACTTGGATCTAAAAGAAATTATCTCGATACTGGATTTTGCAACTAATCTTAAAAAAGAAATGAACACGGGCTCATCTAGAAAATTACTTGAAGGGAGAACATTGGGAATGGTTTTTCAAAAACCGTCTACACGTACTAGAGTTAGTTTTGAAACAGGTATGTTTCAACTGGGCGGTCATGCTATCTTTCTGGGAACAAATGATTTGCAATTATCAAAAGGAGAGTCAATAGAAGATACAGCAAGGACATTGTCATTATATTTGGATTGTTTAATGGCAAGAGTTTATGATCATAGCGATTTAGAAAAATTATCTAAATACTCGTCTATACCTATTATTAATGGATTATCCGATCTTTTTCATCCTTGTCAAATCTTGGCTGATCTTTTAACAATTCGAGAATATAAAAAAAAATTTAATGGATTAAATCTTGCTTGGATAGGAGATGGATTTAATGTATGTAATGATCTTTTAATCGGTTGTGCTAAAACAGGAATAAATATTACTGCAGCCTGCCCTTCAGGATATGAACCTCCAGAATGGATAGTCAAAATATCAAAAAGAGAAGCAGCAAAAACTGGTTCTAAAATTATAGTAACAAATGAGCCTATACGTGCAGTACAAGAAGCGGATATAGTAGTAACTGATACATTTGTCTCTTTAGGGAAAGATGATGAAAAAATAATTCGTGAGACTATATTTATACCTAAATATCAAGTTAATTCTGAACTTATGAGATATGCAAAAGATGATGCAATATTTATGCATTGTCTTCCTGCAAAACGCGAGCAGGAGGTTACTTCTGATGTGATTGATGGAAAATCATCCGTCATTTGGAAAGAAGCTGAAAATAGACTTCATGTTCAGAAAGCGCTATTATGTTTGTTGATGAGATAAATAATATTATGTATTTAATTAGTTGTTATTGTTAGAAGTTATTATTTTCTTGATCTTTAATCTTAAATATATAAATTTAATTTGTTTCCTAAATAAATATAAAAATAGTGCTGCTACCTATCTACGATCCTTTAGTCTACCTCTTCCTGTCTTTCTAGGAGCAATATTTCCTACTTTTCTTCCTGGAGGAGTAGTCCTACCTACTGATGATTGACGTCCTATATGTTGATGTCTTCCTCCACCATGTGGATGATATACAGCTGCTTGTGCAATTCCTCTTACATGTGGATATATTTTACCTCTGGATTTCATATAAATTGACTTATTTCCAGCTTTCAAAAAGGGTTTTTCTTTTCTTCCAGCACCTGCAATAGCTCCTATCATCGCACGACATTTTTGATTAACAAGTAAAAATTTTCCTGAAGGTAATTTTACAGTTACACCTTCAGAAGAATGTGAAAAGACTATAGCTGATGATCCTGCAGCTTTAATTAATTTTCCTCCATCTCCTGCATTTTTTTCTATATTACAAATTAAAGTTCCATCAGGAATTGATTCTAATGATAAAATATTTTTTGAAGTTGCAGGAGTACCAATCCCTGTTTTAATTATACTGCCTACAGAAGTACCTTCTGGTGCTGGAATATAAGATATATTGTTATTATCAAATTCTACTTTAGCTAAAGGAGCATCTCTTCCTCTTTCATGTATTATGTCTACAATTTTTCCTTCATGTTGTTCTTCTAACTTAAAGTTAGGATATCTAGCAGGTAATATCTTTCCTACTGTAATAGCCCTGAACTGCTTTCCTCCTCTTCCTCTTCTTCGTACTAGTGGTCGTTTACCCAAAATAATTCTATAGTAATCGTTTCAATTAGGTGATTTTAACTTTTGTGTTTTAAAAAAGAAAAAAATCAATATTAATATTAGATTA
>DASVEV010000243.1:0-8975 GCA_036380415.1 Nitrososphaeraceae archaeon | reverse complement strand
GTTTCCTGAGTTAAAGTTAAGAGATTTAGCTGCCTTATTATATATTGCTAATCCATTAAGGTCATCTATTGTTTTTTTCTTTCCAGTTATGGGATCATTTCCAATCATTTTATCATCAAAATTTACAACATATAGACCACTATCTTTGCCAAGGCTTTGAATTTTTTGTTTCGTGACTATTATTCCATCATGCTCATTTCCTTTCTTATCTAATGATAAAACAACGAATTTAAGATTAGGATTAGTTGGAATATTTAAAGTGGCACGTCCATCTCTTAATTCACATGGTTCAAAATCTGCTAAAACTATGACTCCTTTTCCAAGTATTTTTCCTTTTAATTGTATTGAATCAGATTGAGTAGGACACGAATTATCTCTCTTGTAGACTTTTTTGATTACTTTAACATCGTCATTATCATCATCGTCATCGATATCTACTTTTATTTTATTCTTAAAGTAATGATTGGTTACTTGATATGATTTCTGAACTATATTTTGAAGAGTATTTTGGTTAATGTTGTCTCCAATGGCTATTTGAGTCCCTATTTGTTGGATAGCTTGATTTACTTGGTCTTTATTACCTGACCCATACAAGCCAGCAAGGTTACCTAATGATTTTGCCAGATCACTTTTTGGATTATTAGCTATTTGTGTATATATTTGGTCAACAATTTGGTTTACATCATCATCATTATCTGTTGAGGCTTGAGTTGCAATTTGCTTAATTACTTGTTGAACATCTGAAGGCTCTTCGCTTCCTTGATCCTCTGATGATTTAGCAATCTGGGTAGCCGTTTGACTAATTTTTTGTTCGATATCGGAACTAAATGCTTCTTGTTTTTCTGTCTGTTGTCCTATATTCTGTTGTGTTATATCTTTATCAAATCCTATTTGTGAAGCTGCTTGTCCTAACTGCTGTGCTACATCATTACCCACTCCTAATTGTTTAGCTTGTTGTTGTCCTTGTTGTTCTACATCATCAGTATCAACAGCTTGTTGTTGTCCTTGTTGTTCTGCATTCATACCTGTAGCTCCATTCATACCTGTAGCTCCATTCATACCTGTAGCTCCATGTAGTTGAATCTGCTCTGCTATATCATCAGTATCAACAGCTTGTTGTTGTCCTTGTTGTTCTGTCTCTTGATCTACTTGATCATCAACAGTTTGCTGATCTGTTTCTTCTAATTCAAAGCTAAATTGACCAGTATCTTGCTTTGCATCATCATTTCCTCCTTCAGTCTCTTGATCTTCAGTGTCTTCTACCTCATCAGTCTCTTGATCTTCAGTGTCTTCTGTTTCAAAGCTAAATTGACCAGTGTCTTCCTCATTTTCTTCTCCATTATCATTATCATCCTCTTCTTCAAAACCAGCAAAGTCATCTCCTCCACCCTCATCCTGCAAGTCATCTCCATCACCTTGGGCTTGAATTGGAGGAATTTCTAAAAGAATAGGGTTAGTATTATCGAAAGAATTTGTAGAACTTTTGAAAGGAGAACCAGTAATCAAAATTATACTAAGAAAACTGATTAAACTTATTATTACTAATAAATTCGGTCTTTTCAAATTTAACTGTTGAATTATATTGAATTATCTAATAAAATAGTTTAAAAAAATTGTTGAGGTATAAAAATAAGAAAAAAATTGTGCAAAAATTTTATAGTGTATGAGTAGATAAATCTTATATGATTTATTTATCCTTCTTTTATTTGGCATCGGATTTATATTATTGTCCTCATTATCATTATCAATAATTGTCTATACTTCCATAACTTGGACATTACTATCATCTATTGATAGTTTTCCAAATGTTCTTTGAAATATAACCTTAGATTTTTAGTTTCTATTTGAAATATTCTTAATTAAAATTCTACTTGAACTACAATTTTTGTGTCAAAAACAGTTCACACACCTCCGAAACTATATGGTAAAAATATTATTATTATTACTATTATTATTACTATTACCATTAATTTAACAGCAGATCCCAATTACATGCCCTACTCGAAGCCCTCCGAGCCCGTTAACCAATTAGGAACATATACTTTTAAGAGAATATACAAAAAAGTTACTAAAAGATTTTAACAAAATTAAAATCACAGTACAAGGAAGTTCATAGATTAGTAAATGAAACTAAAATAAAAAAAATATGATTAGTGTAGGCTTTAATTATACTGGCAATTCTGTGAAATGAATAATCTCACTTTAAATTTGAAGAGAATAATGAAATTATGTAGGTCTGAAAATAGTACAGAACTCAAATAATTGCAATAAAAAGGGGACTAGGCTGGTTAACTATTTGAGAGCAGATTTTCCTATATAATGAGAGATTATTGGTTGTGGGCCATCTTTGATAAGTACTCGAATTCTATCTTCCATAACCTTAACGTTCTTGGTAACGCGTTCATGCTGACGCATGTGGTCAGTCCAGGTATCTGCAATTCTGATTTCGATATAGTGACCAATATCTGCTGTGTCTTGGAATAATTCCCAATAGGCCATTCCTTCGCTCTTAAGAATACGCCCTAACTCACGTACACTCTGTTCGAACTCTTCAGATAATTTAGGATCAATCTTATAGTCGATTGTTATTAGGACTTGACTGTCATTTTGTGAAAGATCAACTGGGAGATCAGGAGGGAGTGACCAGTGGTCACTTACTGGTGTAAAATCGAGGTCATCCAATAAAGTTATACTATAACGCTTACTAGCAATAATAGTTGCACCTAAGACTAATGAAGCTACTGACAGGGTGATTGGGATGCCAAATGTGTTAGCTATTATACCCCATATTACACTTCCAACCGCCAACCCACCATTTAGTATAAGCAGATAAACTGCTAGTACTCTGGCTCCAATCCACTTTGGCGCAGATTTCATTCCAAGGGTATAAAATTTGGATAATATCGTGATGTAAGCTACTCCTCCTAGCCCTAGAACTATACAAAGAATAGCAAAATCTCGTATATATCCCGTTGTGAATATTACGATTGCAAGTAATCCTATGGAACCTGTAATAAGAGATTCTACTGAAATCTTAGGTCGCAATTTTGGCAAAATTACAATTCCACCAATTATTGCACCCGTAGCAAAAGATCCTAATAGCAGTCCAAATCCTGTTGAATCAAGTCCTAATTCATTTTTAGCTAAGAGTGGCAAGAGAGATAATAATGCACTACTACATAATGTGAATAAACCTGCACGGACAATTAATACATGTGCTGCTTGAGAATAGCGTACATAACGTATCTGAGCTCGAATAGCTCGAATTATATTCTCTGGAGGCAGAGAGCTTTCTTTGTTGACATGAGACTTTCTTGGTAATTTACTTAGGACTATAATCATTCCAATAAATGAAGCTGAATTAAGAAAAAAGACAGCCCAAGGTGCAATTGCTGCTACAATAAAACCACCAACTGCGAAGCCAACGACACGCCCTATGTTACCAGCAACAGCACTAAGGGTGAGAGCAGAAGGTAGTTCGGTGCTTGATACTAAACCAGTCAGGATAGGAATAATGGGAGTCCTAATCATAGTCATACCTGCTCCTAGCGCAAAAGTAAGTATCAACAATACCGTTGGGGTAGTCACAGCAACAAGAGTAAGCATCCCCAGTATCGTAGATATTGTAAACATGTATGCACAAGCAATAAGAAGTATACTACGGCGGTCAAAAATATCAGATAATGTCCCAGATGGTAATGCAAAGAGAAAAATTGGTAGAGTTGTCGCTGTTGTGATCAGAGAAACGAATAAAGGATTTGGAGCAAGTGAAGTCATTAACCACGATGCCCCTACATCATACATAGCTGCACCAATAAATAAAAAGAGGGCAGCAATCCACAACGTCCTGTACAGACTAGATCTAAAAGGACTCAAACCGGATTCTGGAATATTATCTTCTTTTTGTGGTTGTCCTTCTCTTTCAACCATAGGAAATAAGTAAGCAACACTTAGTCATACATTTTTCTATAAAGTCTAAAGCATTGTATTGTCAAGAATACAAGGAACTGGATGTTAATACTTTATCAGCTTTTTCAATTGCCATCTTATCACCAATGGTCATATGGCTTAATACTTGAATACCTCTACCTACAACAATAAAAGAACCAGTCGAATTTAATTTAATAAGATGTAAATTGATTAATTTAAAAACTTAATACTAATTACATTTTTAATCAATCGAACTATTATTATTAGATGAGCTTTTGGTTATTGAATCATACCCAAATAATAATAAGATAAATATAAATAAATAAAACACTCTCATATGAATATTGTAGTTATCAAATTAATCACTTTTAAAAATAATAATAATGATGGTTGTTAATTTACTAATATTATTAATAATTTTCTGACTAAAACTTAAAATATTATGTTACCGAACCCTGTTATAATGAGAGTTCGAAGCCCTCAGAACTCATTTGTAATAGAGTTCAATAACATTTTCAAGATTTAATTCAAAAATAATTGCAAACATAGAATACTTACTATTGAAATTTAAAAAAGAGATATTAAATAATTTGATAAACTAAAGATAGTATGATTTCATTTTTGAATTTAATAGAATATACATCTTTTATTGTATTTGCTATAATTTCCGGAATACCAACAGTATTTGAAAATGTGTTTGCACAAGAAGAGGCAGAGCAGAGTCCGTCATCACCATTTCCGCCAACATTAGATGATAATAACGATGACATAATTATTAGTGAAGAAATTTGTCCACCATATTGTAGTCCACCTCCTCCAATACAAGAGTTACCACAGGAGCAGTCACCATAAACAACAATACATAATCATCAACTTATAACAATCAAGAAGAATCTAAGAATATCAATAACATTAACAATCGCAATCAAGAAAAAAAATTTCTTGAATTGTGAACTACAAAATTGTGTCAAAAACAGTTGCCACACTTCCGAGCACGTATTATATCGGGATTCATATCCATGTATTTTGCAATATTAAAGAAGGAAGGAGAGATATCTAATGCCGCAAAAACTTGCAACTGTTCTGAAACATGTAAAAGAGATTAGTAAGTCATTAGGAAATGCTTCAACTACTATGCGTCAAATTTTTGTACTTGATATTTGTGACATAAATAGAGAAAACATAGAATGAATGATATGACTAAGAAATATTACCAACTGGCTCCTGATTTGACAATATGTAGAATAGTTAACGGTATGTGGCAGATTGCAGGTGGACATGGATATATCGACCATGAATTGGCAATCGAAGATATGATGAGATATCATGATGCGGGTTTTACAAGTTGGGATCTAGCAGATATTTATGGCCCAGCAGAAGATTTTATTGGAGAATTCAGACGTAGGTTATTGCCACTAAAAGGAAAAGAAGAACTTGAAAGAATTCATGCACTAACAAAATGGGTCCCACAACCAGGAAGAATTACCCGTTCTATAGTTAAGGAAAATATAGAAAGATCGCTTCGCAGAATGAATGTTAGCTCTCTTGATTTACTTCAATTCCACTGGTGGGATTATAACAATCCGTATTACATGGATGCTCTCAAATACCTATCTGATCTCCGTGATGAAGGAAGAATCAGGCATATAGGCCTAACAAATTTTGATACTGAACGTATACAGATCATGATAGATTCAGATATACAAGTTGTCTCAAATCAAGTTCAATATTCAATTATAGATCGTAGACCAGAAGTAAAGATGATACCATTTTGCTTGGAGCATAATATCGGTCTACTTGCATATGGAAGCATTTGTGGAGGGCTTATATCAGAGCGCTATCTAGGAAGAACACGACCACCATCAACGACTGAGTTAAATACATTAAGCTTACGAAAGTATATTAAAATGATAGAGGCTTGGGGAGGATGGAATTTGTTTCAAGAGCTTTTATCAACTCTAAAGAGAATTGCACAAAAGTACAATGTAAGCATTGCAAATGTAGCAACGCGATATATTCTTGACAAGTCAGCAGTAGCAGGCGTTATTATCGGTGTTAGACTTGGAATAGCTGAGCATAGAAACAATAATGCACAGGTATTCAACTTTAGTTTGGATAAGTCAGATTATGATGATATAGATGCTGTATGTAAAAAGTCAAATGACTTGTTTGGGATAATTGGAGATTGCGGTGATGAATATAGATGATTATCACATTATTTTCA
Organism: Nitrososphaeraceae archaeon; assembly: GCA_036380415.1. Classification (GTDB taxonomy): domain Archaea; phylum Thermoproteota; class Nitrososphaeria; order Nitrososphaerales; family Nitrososphaeraceae; genus TH1177. Next base: position 2,821 of record DASVEV010000243.1, on the reverse strand, counting down.
CTTGATAATTTTACTTTATTTACTCAATAACAATATATTAAAACATAGGATAAAATTTCAAAGACTAATAATAATACTGTAAACCATTGATTTGGTAAATCAATTGTATTCTGAGTTTATTATATATTTAATATTTGGAGTAAGTTAAATGTAATAATAACAATAGATACAACAAAGGAACAATTTACAAATTTACTGAATTTATATTACAAAATATCAATTTCATCACTATTAAAATAATGAATTGCTATCCAATACAATTTATGATCAATAGTTTAAATTTTTCAATAATTGGTATTTATTATAGAACTACAAAAATGTGTCAAAATCAGTTGACACACCTCCGAGCCCGTTAACCAATTGGAATCATACATTTATGAAGAGAATAGAATAAGAGGAGGTCCAAGCGAATGCCAACAAAGTTAAAAGATAAAATAGAAAAAAAGTTCACAAACTATCAAATAAAAATAGTAATAGGAAAGACGAAAGATTAGAACATCTATATAATTCCAAAGGCTTAATTGAAATATTACAGATAATAGTTTTACAATTGAAAGTATATTAGAATAACGACCATCACCACAAATTGCAAAAATAATAGGAATAGATGATTTCTTTATACATATAATATTAATGAGACAACGAAGACAATAACAAAACGATTAATTAAGATTTCTCAAATATGAAAAAAATTTTAATTAGATTATTTTATAATACACAGACATAAAAAAAAGATTATGGAAGAAATGCAAAGTTTACTTCTTCAAGAACCCGTTCCACATTTTCATCAAGATTATTACATTGGTCTTTAGCCTCACCTAATAGCCTTTCAAGAGATGGATCTATTATATCAGTTATTAAAGCAGGCGATACATACTCATCACCTAACATATCTTCAATATTTGTTCTCGTTGGCTCATCTGTTCCACCTATTAATAGATCCCATGTTATGAGGTCGATAGCAAGATCATCACATCTAACTGTCACATTGTTGCTACTTGGAGATGTTGAATCTACTATTTCAAGAGGATTTATAAATATCCATTCTGCCTCATCAAAAGAAATTTCTACTACAATTTTATAGTTACCAAGGATTATATTTCCTGGAATAGAAAAGTCAAAGTTTGCACAATCTTCTATAGAAAGACTACCACAATTGTTGCTTCCAAGTTGTATTGTTGGAATAGAATTTTCTGCAATATGAATATCTTGGATAGTATCGTCAACTAAATAGATACTTACAGACTCAGGAGCTAAACTGGTGTCACATATGTCGTTACTATCACATTGCAATTCAAGATATAAGTTAGTATCATCTTTATCTATTCGCATATTAGGAACAGATGTAGCACTAATATCATGTTCGATTACCGGGAGACCTCCAAAATCAAGAGAAAAATCAGCTCCAAATTTGTATTGACCATAAGTATAATTGACTACAACTAATGGTATCTCATTAAATGGGACAGGATTAAATTGATTCTGTCCTGCAATAGTGGTAGTAGTAGTATTACTTTGATTCTGTCCTGCAATAGTAGTAGTAGTAGTATTGTTTTGATCTTGTGCAGCTATAGTATTATTACTTGTTATTAATAATATTACACCAATTACAATACCTATTATGTATCCATAACTAAAATTTTTAGTCATAAATACACCATGCCAATAATAATATAAAAATAAATTGGTCTTTACTAAATCAGGAAAATTCTTATTATCAAGTTTGAAACCAAATAAAGTTAAATAATCATAACAAATTTTATGTAATAAAATGTCTTTTTTATATGAAATAATTAAAATCTATTTATTCCATAGATCTAACGACCAAATATAATAAATAATACAAATACCATATAATTTTATATCATTATACAATAATTATTTAATGGGATTAGGAAGTAATCTGAGCAATTCCAGTTCTCCTATTAGTAAATTTATTTTTGTTATGAAAAATTTTGAGGCGCCGCAAAACAAAACATTATTAGAAGAAAAGTGAGAACTATTCTCATATTTCTTGATTAATTAATCGTTTTTACTTGGGTATATCTGAAAAATAACTTTATAGAATTTAATAAAGAATTACATGAATGAATGATTTGACTATTTAGAAATATCTGATTTTGAATACTTATCGAAGGATAGAGTAAACTAAGTGTGAAATTGTAAATGATTTAAATAAAAAGTGCAATTAAAACTTCTAATTATTTTTATTTTATATTATTTTTATCCTATATTATTACAATAGTTTTCAATAATAATATTATTACAAAAAAGTAACTGGTCCCACTTTATAGAAGGGTTCAAATCCCACTGATCCTTTTGTTATTTTTTTAATATTCTTCAGAAATAATATGAGTAAGATTTCAAATAAGTTACTGATTAAACAAATAAACAAATAAATAAATAAATAAATAAAAACAAGTTTACCGATCCCAATTACATGTCATACTCGAAGCCTTCCGTTTGCCTGCCCCGAATCATTTGATTTTGTTGTAGATATCCCTAGAATTCTTATTTTTGAATTGTTTCTTTCATGTAATAACTCATTAGATGAAGTTGTAGTAGTAGAATTAGTAATAGTACATATTTGTATTAGATAATTATTTATCGAACTTTCTAATTCTGAGTAGGCTGTATGTGGTTTCTATACTTTTTTACCTATTGTAGATGGAAAAGGATGTACATATAATTTACCTTTAACTACCTTTACTTTATAGGAATTTACACTATCTCCTCCCTCATGAGAGGATTTGCCATTTTTTACAGAATATTTCCATCCATGCCATGGACATGTTACAATATCGCTGTTTAGAAAGCCTTT
>DASVEV010000242.1:0-2273 GCA_036380415.1 Nitrososphaeraceae archaeon | reverse complement strand
CTCTTAATAAATAGTAAATATGATGATATTCCTCATTATGTTATATCTCCGAAAGGAATAGAATATATTAAAAGATATGAATCGCTTAAACAGTTATTTTTGTGACTATCCTATCAATTCATTAATGATAATTGTCATTTGACCTTATCTGACCGATGAAACCAATCTCCAAAAGAAGGATCTAGATAAGCAAATCAATTATACTCTTAATTTCACATAATAATTCAATGACTAATTACTCAACAGAAATAATAGAATGTCTGGCATCATGGACACAAGAATTACAGAACTGTAAAGGCGATCCTAAATGTATAGAACAATGTGGCAACGAATTGAGAAATAGGCTGGATACGATTTTTCCACCCTCTACTACATTAGAATTTGATAATGATAAAATCAGTTATATTTTTTCTACGATATTTTTTTTATCTAATAGGCTAAATAAAGCATTAATTGGAGTGGCCGAAACAGACAAGGCCATTAATAACTTGGTATCAGAAGAGCGGACGACTATAGATAAGGATATCGATAATCAACGTGGACAGGAATTTCAAAATAGTTTAAAAAAGATACTTTCAGACTATTATTGAATATCATATAGTAATACCACGAATATACCTATATTACATTTATCATATAATTTACAATCACGTTGTATATGCTAACAAAAAATTTTTAATATAGCTTCGTAGCTTCTCTGATATACTGCCAAAGCAAAAAATATATAGATGGAATTATGAGAATTTCATCTATATATTTTCACGATATGTATAAGTAAAGTCAGACAGAAAATAACAAAAAATTAAATATTAGCAAAAATTAGCACTTTAAGATTAATTAATTATATAATGTTTTTTCTATACTATTTTTTAATCATATGAATGCAACAGCAAAATGTAAAAAATGCGGGAGAGATTTTAAAATACAAGGAGTAGCATTTGCAGGAGAGGATTATCTTAAAACTGCTCACTCTACAGGATCTGCAACGGAAGAAAGATGCTCACATTGTAGTTATATTGCTACATATGATGTAAAAGAATTGGTTTGGGATGATAATAATTTGTAATATATCTACTTCATCAAGCAATTGTTCAACTATGTTATTAGGCCAACATTCATAATAAATAATTAAAAACGCCTTTAAAAATTACCCACATAGAATCACTGTATTAATACTATGTAAGATACAATTAGTTATGAGTAATGACTATAATTCGCATGCAACAGCAAATGAGCAAAATAGCCTTCGGGGACGGGAAAATGAAATCAGTGTTAAAGATTATCCATCGGTAATCGAGTTAGCGAATATCTTAAAAGGTCTTGATTATCCGGCAGCCAAAAATACAATAGTAAATTCTGTTATAAGTGATAATACAGATAAGAATATAGCTGAATTATTAGGGCAAATAGAAGATAAAGTATATAATAATGCATCAGAAGTTGTTAGTGCAACAGGATTAGTTAAAAGAGAATAATAGGGAAAGGCTTTTGTTTTTCATGTTTATAACTATCCAATGGTAAACATATTCTCTCTACCCAAGGCGTATCACGGCAAAAAATTCATGCCAATTTATGGAAAAATGGATAGTAAGTTCCTTATCTGCTAATCCTTAGGAATGTTCCACTCCGAAGGCTATCTTTACTGTAGAATGATATTCAGTTATTTTTCCGGTATTTGGATCCACCCTAGCTGTCATATCGGTTAACTCAATTCCAGTTATACCGTGGATTGTTTTTGTCGCTTCCGCTAATGCTACCTGAGCAGCATCATCCCAGCTCTTGTCAGATGAACCTACTATTTCTATTATTTTTGCTACATGTGTCATGCTTCAAATTATAGATTATATATTAAATAGGTAATCTAGTAGCATGGTTTCATGTATGTAAATTGACCTTTATTTTGTTAATAAAAGTTGGAATATTCTAAAAAATGAACAACTAGGAAAGTCAGATCAAAAGTCTGTTTAGTAGATATTAAGAAATTAAGACAGATCAAGATATCACAGGAGATGGTTAGGATGAATCACGTAGTTTGCTTAATTAGGAGATTAAAAATTTTGATATATTAGATTTGTTTCCAAATTAATGTGGTATTAAATCTTTCAAGGACCAATAAAAAAATTGGATGTTAGTCTTGTTGTGCTAACGCATTCTTCCCGCTATTTACTTGATTTTGGAAACTTACATTATTGCAAGAAACAGTTGCATCTTCACCAGATACACATTGTGAATTCTGTTCGCTGTCTTGGTCTTGGCCTATTCCTTGGTCAGCA
>DASVEV010000241.1:0-3036 GCA_036380415.1 Nitrososphaeraceae archaeon | reverse complement strand
TACAAAACTTTTTGAATGCATGACCCAAAATAATCTTAATGAATCGAGTTTTATTGATGAAAATTTTGTACAAATTTTAAGTATATCTGCAATAGAAGCAATGAAAACCTTCAAAGTTAGCGATAAAGCAGGATTATATGCGTGGGCTTCAAGTAGGGATACCTTGAGAGGTCGTTTACAACAGAAAAAAAATTATGATAAGAGTAATATCAAAAATGACTATGATGGTGTAACTATAGATCAAATAATTAAAATTCTTGAAGGAAATACGCGATTAACTTGTATTTCAATATCTGATCCATATACAATCAAGGACATTGCAATAACTCTTAGTCGTGAGCTTCTCTATAAAAGAAAAAGGCAATTTAAAGTTCGGCCATACATTCTTTTTGTATTTGATGAGGCACAAGAATTTGTACAAGACTTATCAAATTCAAGAGGAATAGATAAAGAATGTAGTATAGAAGTGGAAACATTACTTAGGCAAGGTAGGAAATATGGTTTAGGAGGATGCATTGCAACACAAAGAATCGCCTATCTTAATACTAGTGCATTGCAACAATTGCATACATATTTTGTGGGAACATTGCCAAGACCTTATGATAGAAACGTTGTGAGTAATACATTTAACATAGATAATCAAATATTAGAAAAAACGTTGGAATTTGCACCAGGAGAATGGCTGTTATCTAGCTACATTGCTACAGGTATTGAGAACGTTCCTATTTTTATTAGAGCAGAAAACTCAGAAAAGAAAATAGAAAGCTTTATAGAAAAACAGTAATTAATGGACAAAGCTGCTATAACTCATCAAACTTAATTTTCTAAAGCAATTCATATTGGAAGGAAATTAGAACTTCTTCGGTAAAAAAAAATTAGTTGTTGTTGATTGAACTCAGTAGTAGTAAAATAAATGATCGAGAGAGTAGTAAGAACGATGTAACCACAATAACTTGCTAAGAAAATATCAGGAAAAAATATTACAATAAACTCTATTATGATTTTCTCTACTATGATATCTTTAGTAATTTTAGCAATGATGATAGGAATAGTTAAATAAAAAAAGTTAAATTGTTTTAATTACTAGAATATTATCCTAACAAGCTTAGATTATTAATAATCCAAAGAAGATATCTTATTCACCATTACTGTTTAATTTAAAAAAATTAATAGAATTAGTAACATAATGGTTAAGGTTTCGGGGAGATTTTCGCATGAACCGGTAATGTATGAACTTTGTCAAAATCCTTTATTAACCTTTTTTCACATTCAGTACCCTCATTTGGTTTTAGACCTTCTCCTGAAGCACATCCATGGAATCTGTCACCAATTTGTATTGGACCTATGTCTGTATTTTTATCAAAAGCGAATATTCTTTCAATTGTGTAACCACCTATTTTATCAAATTCTTTTTGAACATCCTCTATGATTTCATATTTAATCTGACCTTTGAGCATAGCCATAACCTTCAGTTTTTTTATATCTTTTCTATCATCTAATGGAACTACTATCTTGACTTTTACTGGTTTATTATTATTATTATCATTATCATTATTAGATTTTATTTTAAGGTTATTAGAGCTTGTAGTATTATCTCCAGTTGTCTTTGTATTGTTGTCTAAATTAACAAAGGATACTACTTTGGGTTTTGCATAGAAATTATGATAGTTAACGCTTTTACTGTATACTTGTGATTTTGTTTTGAATAAATTTACTTCTGTTGGTTCTGTTACTGATTGGATATCACCTTCATTACAATCAAAATATTCTATAGAATTTTGCTTCACAGAAGAATCGGATTTTATATTCGGTGATTGGACATGATAAGCACAAACAAAGAATTCATCTGGCTTAGTAGCACTGACTAGTTCATTTTCTTTGTCCATCTCAAATTTAACTTTCACTTTTTTTGTTGATTCTTTTAGTTTATCTAATGGAATCTTTTTTGAGAAATCTTCACCATTTATAAAAGCTACAACTTTAAGAAAACCTTTCTTTTCTATATTTTCTAGATTAATATTTGTAATAACTGCTAGTTGATCTTGATTGTTATTGTTCTCTCCATTCACTTCGCTATCCATCTTTTTTATTGCCGACACAGGATCAAATGTCATACATGCAATACTAAAGGTTGTAATTGTCAGAACAATGAGAGCAATTTTGAACTGAATTAACATAAGAAAATCTCTCTTGCTATACTAATTAAATTTGGGAAAGATTAAAGCATTATAATATTATTTGAAATTGTTATATTCATTTTCTTAACTCTCTTTTATTTGAAGTAGCTGAAAATTTTAATCACTATTAGACTTTTTTTAAAATTTAATATTCGTTACTAGATAAAATCTACTATCTTTTTACATTATTTTTTTGTTAAATGAAATTAATAAAAGTGGTAAAATTATTTGATATTCGAAGAAGTCATCAAATAAAATAATCATGTAATTAATATTGATTTAAAAATAAGATCAGTCAAAATATTAAAAAATGCTAATCCAACATTAAATATAAATTATTTATTTCTTTTTTTCTTTAAAATATGGTAATACTTTATTTGAAAATTTTTTAATAAATTCAATTTCATTGGGACTTGTACTGTGTGTGTATATTTGAGTAAAGCCAGCTTTAAAATATTCTTCTATTGGTTTAATTAAATCTTCTATTGATGTAATTATCAGTATCGATTTTCTTAATTCATCATCTGATACTTCTTCCTTTGCTGTTTTTTCTAATATTCGTGGATCATTTATATCTCTATCAAAAGCATTATCTATTTGTGAGCTTCTCCAAAATTCACACGATTTAAAAGCCTCATCGTAATCTTCAGAATACGAAATTTTTGGTTTAGCTATTTTTTCCAGTGTATCAGGATCTTTTCCTACTTCTCTTGCTGCCTTATTAAATATATCAAATGCCTCATCAGAATTATTTGGTTTTGAAGTTGTAATCAATCCATCCGTTAATCTGCCAGCAGTTTTAATAGCTTCTTTTCCCGAAGCTGCCATATAAAGAGAAATATTTGTAGAAGGAGGTGTA
>DASVEV010000240.1:0-4690 GCA_036380415.1 Nitrososphaeraceae archaeon | reverse complement strand
ATTCAACTAATCACATATTTGTGTAATAACAAATTAAATTAGTGCTGAACTATACTTGTGTTTGTCATTTCAATATTCAAACAGTCAACCGTGTAATAACGATCCTATACTCATTCAAATAATGATTGCAAGATATTCATCATTATATGGATATATAAACTTTACAACATTTAGCATAATTTATTGAAATTTCTATAACAATATACTCTGTTTCTAATACTAAGATATATACCTTAAATTTGTTAAATATGTGACTCAACGAGTAAGACGGCCAGAGTAGGACCGGAACCAAAGTGTTATTTCGATGTTTATACAATTTATAACTAAGTTTCTGTTTGTATCTTGATTTATCTATAAAAGGTTTAAATATTGAAATTATTGTTAGACCTATTTTTATATAAGTCTATATTGAGTATAGTGAATAGATTAACGTAGTTCAGTTCCATATAATAGAACAGAGGAGTTGATATTAAAATTGTCTAATAAACAAATTATTAGTATAAACAAAAATTATTATGACAAACACAATTGTAAATTTGCATTCTGTGAATCATGTTATTGGTTTGCTACTATTTTAGTAAACAAATTCAATATTAATCATTGTTCTATTTGTAAAAAAAAAGATATTCATATGGAAACAATACTAATTTAGAAATAGTGTATAAAAAATGAAATTGTACTTTTACTATGGATATCTTAAATGAAATAATAATAACAATAGTGAAAAAGTATTATAACAAAGACAAATTTATCTAATTGAAAAATAAAACAAATTTCAAATGCATAAGAGAATGGAGGATTTTAATTGTTATATTATCTAAGACCATTTTATCATCCATTGAAGTAAATTTAAAATGGATTCGACTAGTTCTTGACCTTTTTTGGTCAATTTATATTCTACTCTTGGAGGTATCTCATTATATGATTGTCTTTCTAATATTCCATCTTTCTCAAGTTCCTTTAATCTACGAGCAAGAGTTTTACTACTAATTCCTCTCATTAATTCTCTAAATTGTTTATACCTAACAGGCTTTGTTGTACAACATAACGGAATAAGCATTTCAAATGTTCCCCTTTTTGTTATCAAATCTCGTAGTTTTGCTGTCTGTAACATTAATTTTTCAGAATCATAACCTTCAAAACTGCAATTATCATATCCTGGTAAATTCTTTACTTTTTGTCCCTTCGTTTCTTTCATGACTGTTTGAATACTTTAGTCTCCTTGACAACTTAAATAGTTTCCATAGTAAACATAATTATGCAAAAAGAAATACTCAAAGAAAAAATAAAAGAGAATTATGCTAAAATTGCTTTAAAAGGTAATCTTGATTCTTGCTGTGGTCCACAGGAAGTTTGTGATACAAATAACATTTCTAAAGAACAAATGTTGTCTATTATTGGATATAACAATAATGAATTAAAATCAATCCCTGCGGAGTCAATTCTTGGATTGGGATGTGGTGCACCATTAAACTTTGTAAATTTGAAAAGAGGTGAAACTGTAGTTGACTTGGGTTCTGGTGCTGGAATTGACGCATTCTTGGCATCTAAACTGGTAGGTAAAGAAGGAAAAGTTATAGGAATTGATATGACAGATGAAATGCTAGACAAAGCAAGAAAAGCCTTAGTTGTTAATAATTATACAAATGTAGAATTTAGAACAGGAGATATAGAAGAGAAAATCCCTGTTGATGATAATTCAGTAAATGTGGTAATAAGTAATTGTGTTATTAATTTGACCTCTAATAAGACAAATACTTTTAAAGAAATCTATCGTATCTTGAAAAAAGACAAAGATGCAAGAATGATTATTTCTGATCTAATAACAACTAAAGAAATTAGTAAAGATAATGTAAAGACTAATGATTGGTGTAGTTGTATAGATGGTGCATTAACAAAAGAAAATTATTTACAAAGCATTAAAGATGCAGGATTCCAAAACATTGAGATATTAAATGAAAAAATATACATGGATGAAAATCATTTTAGTGATGGAAGAAAAATCGTTAGTATAATAGTTAAAGCAATAACAAATTAGGAGATTGTAATCATGAAATTTTTTGAAAAAATTAAAATAAGTAGTAGCAACAAAGATTCTAAAACAATTCTCTTTGTATGCGTTGAAAATGCAGGAAGGAGCCAAATGGCAGAAGGATTTTTTAAAAAATATGCTCCTAATGGATTTAAAACCTTGAGTGCAGGAACAAAACCTGTATCACAAATTAATCCAATAGTTGTGCAAGCAATGAAAGAGGTTGGAATAGATATCAGTAAACAAAAATCTAAAGAGTTAACTGATGAAATGATTCGAGAAAGTGTTAATGTCATAAATATGGGTTGTATGGACAAAAACTTTTGTCCTACAATATGGCTACCAAAGGTTATAGAGTGGGATATGGAAGATCCAAAAGGACAATCGATTGAAAAAGTGAGAGAGATTAGAGATGAGATAGAACAAAGAGTCAAGGAACTTGTTGCAGAAATTACAATTACTACTGAAAGATAAACTAGACAAAAACACAAAAATCTTTTTTGCAGAACTTGTAGGAACTTTTATAGTAATAGTATTTGCTACCGGTTCTGTTGTATTGGATGCAAAAATGAATGGAGCATTAGGACTTCCTTTTATCGCAATTGCTCCTGCTATTGCTGTTTCTATTGGAATTTATCTTTTTGGTAAAATATCTATGGCACATTTTAACCCTGCAGTCACAGTAGGATTTTTAATTACGAATCATTTGCCAAGAAAACAAAAATTATTTCTTACTTATCTTGGAGCAGAATTAATTGGTGCTTTGTTAGCAAGTATTTGCATTTTTTCTGTCCTGGGTAATGAAGTGAATTTGGGTGCTAATGCTCCAAATTATACTAATTTTCCTGTTTATGTTATTGTTGGAATTGAAATATTGGCATCTGCCTTACTTATGGTGGTAATACTGATAGTAGTATATACGAAAGGAGCAAAGAAATTTGGCGGAATAGCAATTGGTGCTATAGTGGGTTTGGATATCTTTTTGTTTGGACTGATTTCTGGTGCTTCTATGAATCCTGCTCGTTCTTTGGCACCTGCTGTTGTATCTGGTTATTATATTGATTTATGGCTTTATCTTACTGCACCATTTATTGGAACTTCAATAGTAGCATTACTGTTAAGGAATAAATTTTAATCTTATTTTTATAATAAAAAGTAAAACTTTTAATTCTTACAATTATTTAACTCTTCTAATATGTCTAACATAATCATACTCGGCTAGACTAGCCTCCACTTGTGCAGAGCACAAGGCAATCTTTGTCTGTGTATAACCCACAACAACAAAAACCTTAACAGATATATTTATGTGAAAAATCCTATATCGATATTTTAAGTACGGTATAAGTATGACAGCAAAAAGAATAGATGATTACTAACTTCAACTAAATATTTCGACATTCAGCTAATTTTATTCCTCCTACTCCTATATTTGATTCAACAATATTTTTAATGCCATTTTGCATAAAGTCTTTAGATTCTGTTGAAATTACTTTTCCTTCCTCGCTACTAATGTATTTATTTGGTCCTAACCCAACACTTCCTTTTACTGATAACGTTGGATAAAAGTCACTTAGTGTTAGATCATTCACTATTTGCTGAAGCTCATTCTTTGCTAATGTTGCTTTTATTATAAATTTATCAAATGTTGGATTGTCAGAAACCTTTTGTACCGATAAAATATTTCTAATATCATATTGATTTATAAAATCATCTAGATCTTTCTTAAATCCACTAAAAACTATTGGCAAACTGGTATCTTTGTGTTCAATCATGTTTAACTGCATTTGTTTTACATTAATTTCATCTTCAGCTCTGAGAATTTTATGTTTTTCATTTGATACATCCAATAATTCATAACATTTTCCATCAATATCTACATTCACATGTTTTTCAGGATAGTAACTGAATGCAAGGAGAAAACCTGCTGTTCCGACTGCTAATAATGCGACTATGCCAGGAAATGCAAGTTTATATAAACTTAAAGCCATTTCTTGTATTCATCCTTACCTTTTAATTGTAATCTACATAATATCGATATCTTCTTTCTACTTCTTTGTTATTTCCAGCGTTAATTGAAGAAATTCCATATCTTATACTTTTGGAAATATACTCTCTCAAGTAATCAGAATGTTCATTTTCTGATGGAAAATTAGATTTAATCAAATCTTCAAATTTCTTTATAAATTCAACAACCTTTGCATGATATTCTTCTTGTGTGGGTTTGCTATTATTATTTACTTTAAACCATATAGTAGCTGATGGTGCAGCATATGTTTTTGCAACATCTTCTAATACTCTATCTAGTTCAAAGAAATCTATATTTTTTAATTGATTCATAACTATATTACGACATTTGTAATAATATCCTCTCCGGAAGAATTTTTTGAATTTATTTTCCATTTTGGAAAATAGATACTTGTTTTATCTAAGACTTTGATAATTATGTGTAAGAATTATAATGATTGTTTTCCTAAATGGAAATAAATAAAAATGAATTTAACGTATCTAGCTTATTGCTTGATGAAATAGATAAATCTATTCTAGTACATTTAGGAAAAAATGCACGTATTTCATCATATGATATTGCTAAACACCTTAATGATTTAGGTTATGATATAACCGATAGAACTATAAGAAATAGATTAAAAAGATTAGAAA
>DASVEV010000239.1:0-3170 GCA_036380415.1 Nitrososphaeraceae archaeon | reverse complement strand
TACATATAATTTACCTTTAACTACCTTTACTTTATAGGAATTTACACTATCTCCTCCCTCATGAGAGGATTTGCCATTTTTTACAGAATATTTCCATCCATGCCATGGACATGTTACAATATCGCTGTTTAGAAAGCCTTTACTAAGAGGTCCACCTTCATGTGCGCAAGAATCAGATATAGCATAAAATCTGCCAGATATATTAAATATAGCTATATTGATATTTTTTTTACTTTTAGCATCTTTTATAGAAATAGATTTGGATTTACCTATAGGTATTTCTGAAGGTAATCCAACATATTTATAAGAATTATCTTTGTTTAATGACAACTTGTTCATTCTTCTTTATTTTATTATTAAGGGTTTTACCTTTGCATTCTACACTTTAGAGATTATCTTCTCAAAGGAGTGAAGCAGTAAGAAAGATTTTAGATCTAATAATTCTTGTTTTTCTAAAGCGAATTTGTACAATTAAATTTCTGATTAAAGCTACCTAGATTTTGCCTTGTAATCATTTTATTTAGATTCAAGGAGATATCCTGAATTGTAATAAATGTCATATTCAGAAAATTGGTATTTTGATTTGTAATAATCATTGTTGTTGTTTAACAGTGTTGTTGTTTAACAGAGCTTTTGATTCAACAGGTCCATTATATAATCTGATACTTTAGTTTGTACCTTCACCTCATATAATAATGAGGAAGATGTTGCAACAGTGATTACTCCTATAACTAACATATCAGCAAAAAATATTATATTACTTTTTTTTGCTATTATAATTAGTCACTACTTAGAATTAGTAAACATAATTATATCTATAATAAGAATCATTCCTACAGATTTTTTGAAGGATAAGTGTAATAATTTGATCTTTTATAAGTAAAAATATAATAAGATTATATGTTACTATTGATAAAATATTCAAGTTATTATATATAATACTATTATCATTTTATATCGTTCATTTTTATAATTTTTTATTAATATAAAAAACTACTACTAAGAATATCTCGCTACTTATCTGTACGAATATATTAGTTCACATAATTGCAATGAAAGATTTTAATAAAAAGATTAGTCTGAGACAATACCAAAAAGTTATCAAATACAATTAAGAAAATTCACAATATATTAGTACCAAAATCTTCTAACAGCAAAATAATTATTATATTTTTCATATATATAACGATTCATCAAAGGATGTTCAAATAATAATTTTATGTAATAATAGATTTTCTAACCATTTTTGAATCTAATAGTACTTTTATATCATTAATTCTTTTGATTAAAAATAAATAACTTTGATGACAATTAACAAATATATTTTTTCGTCATTAAGGAAAGGTACATATAAATTTCCTATTTTCTAGCTAGAAAACATGAATATATATCCTCCAGTAGAAAAAAGATTTTCACCTTTTGAATTTTATTCGTATATGAGAAAAAATAATCCTGTTGCTTTTGATGAACAAAATCAACAATGGGTATTATACCGTTATAGGGATATTGAAAAAATATTAAGAGACCATATAAAATTTTCTTCTAAATTTGAACTATTTAAAGTACCACAAGAATATCAAGAAAATCTTAATCGTCCAAGTCTTTTAAATTCTGATCCTCCATATCATAGAAAACTACGTAGTATTGTTGATACCTTATTCGTTCCTATAGAAATATCCAAATTAGAACCACGTATAGAAAATATTGCCAATGAGTTGATAGATCATATCATTGAAAAAAATAATGCTACAATGGATTTAATAACAGATTTTGCTTATCCATTACCAGCAACTGTAATTGCAGAATTATTGGGAGTACCAGCTGAAGATCAGGATACTTTTCGTCAATGGGCAGATAATATAGTAAGTCTTGAAATTACTAGTGATATTGATTCCATTAGAAAGGCAGACAAAACTGTATCTGATATGGACATTTATTTTAGTAAATTAATAGAGAAAAAAAAGAAAATACCAGCAAATGATCTTATTACTCATATCATTAGAGCTAAAGTAGATGGACATTTTTTATCTGAAAAAGAAATACTTAGTTTTTGTGGTCTTCTTTTAAATGCAGGACATGTTACTACAGTTAATTTGATAGGAAATTTGGTTTTCTCTCTACTAGAAAATCCTCAAGAATTAAAAAGATTACAAGAAAATCAAAATTCACTAATTAAGCCTGCTATTGAAGAGACTCTCCGTTATCGATCACCAGTACAACTCTTAATCCGTACTGCAAATGCTGATGTAATTTTATCTGAAGGAAGAAAAGAAGGAGAAAGACAAGAAATAAAAAAAGGTCAAGAACTTGTATTATACCTGGGTTCTGCCAACCATGATGAATCAGTATTTACAGATCCTGAAAGATTTGATATTACTCGTAAAAACTTGCGTCATTTAGGTTTTGGAAATGGAATTCATTTCTGTTTAGGAGCTCCTTTGGCTAGACTTGAAGGACAAATAGCATTAAGAATAATTCTTGAAAAATTTAAAGATCTTCAATTTAACTTTGATTATACTGATAAACAAGATTTATATACAAAAGTTACTCCATTCAAAAGTTCTTTTTTACTAGGACTATCCCATTTACCTTTACGTTTCCAATCCAAAGTTAATTAATAAATTTGGACATATTTATTTACTTTGAATATCTTGCATATCATACAGTATGGAACAATCAATAAAAAATCCCTTTACAATCATAATAAAGTTATAGATATAGATAAATTCATTTAATCTTATTTATACACGGTAATATATGGTTGAAACAAAGGTTAGTCGAGAAATTTGTCTAACTGAATACCCAACAGGAATGCTTTCAGAAAATAATTTTAAACTTGTACAAGTTGAGGTTCCAGAGCCAACAAAAGAAAGAGAATTTTTAGTAAGAAACATCTGGATGTCGGTAGATCCATATATGCGAGGTAGAATGAGGAAAGAAGGAGGTAATAGCTATATACCTTCTTTCAAATTAGGTCAACCTTTAGAAGGAGCCTGTATAGGTCAAGTTATATCATCAAAAAATAAACAATTTGCTGTAGGTGAATATGTCTTAGGAATGCTTGGTTGGCGTGAATATTGGTTATCAAATGGTTTAGATGTTATTAAGGTCAATCCAAAGTTAGCTCCAATTCAGTCATTTTTAGGAACATTTGGTATGACAGGTCTTAC
>DASVEV010000238.1:0-5927 GCA_036380415.1 Nitrososphaeraceae archaeon | reverse complement strand
AACTTGGAGCTGAAACACCAGGAAAGAATCCGTACGTTGCAGAAATGTACAAGCTAGCATTAGAAGGAAAATTATACAGCAGATCTATCCCATAAAAGGAAGGAAAGAATTTCAAACAAAATTTTTATTTTATTTTTTTTTGTTTTTAAAGTAAATAAAATTAGAACCTTAAAATAATTTAGTATCATTATTATTACTACTATACTAATTATAAAATATCATTTGTCTTACAAGTAATTGTTTAGAAAAGATCCTGACTAAAAAAATGAGAAATTGTTCATAACAATTGAATATGGCTATCAGAGTGACTATAGTGTAGACTAGTTTATTGAGTTCTTAGTTATTAATGTTAGATATTATATTATATATGAGAAAAATGATTTCTTCTCTTCTCAATAATGGGTAAAGCCATCATTAATTACTAGTATAGTGACATTGTTACCAATAGTATAGTAAAAATTGATATTAAGAATTAAACCATCCTTAAATATTATTGTCAAGTTAGATCTCACCTGAATGTTTAAGAAACCCATAGTCATAGTGGACAATGAGGCAGAGTTAGTAAAGTTGTACAGTGAAGCCTTACAAATATGTGGCTATGAGGTTTGCAGTTTTAGTGATCCAATTTTGGCATATGATCATATCAGGGATAATCCTGACAAGTACTCATTAATAATTACAAATTATACAATGCCACAAATGGATGGATTATTTTTGGCTACCAAACTGGCAGAAATTAATAAAAAATTGAATATGATCATAATGATGAGTGACCATGATGATATAAAATGTAATTATAAATTTAACATTATTAAAAAGCCTGTTTCGATATCAAAATTGATTAAATTGGTGAGTGATAGTATATCAATTTCCATTTCGAGTAATAACAAAATCTAAATTACAAACAATTATTTTCTTACATAAATTATATAAAAGAAATTTCGCTATAACTTTAATAACTCATATGTCTATTTTATTGATAGGTTCTGTTTGGAGTTCTTTGGACTGAAAAACCAGGCTAGAGGACATGTCGTACATGAGCCTCACTGAACCTTTTAATTTTTGTAGTAACTATCTCATTGTTAGTATTAATATTATTATAATTCTTTTTTATTATCATTATCATATTTCTTCATCTTACAAGTTTATTGCCATATTCTTGAACAATATTTTAATCAACAATCTATTTCTTTTCTTTATGTGAAATATACTAAACTAATGTAATAAAGCGAGTCGGGTTCTAGTGAGAACCTATATGCGTTACGGATGGGTTCCAACACTTGTACATTTTATATAATCTATTTCATTTATTTATCAATTTAAAATTAATATTTAACATCTGAACTTTCAATCACCTTTTACTATATGCAAATCTTCAAGAATTGAATGTTCACTAGCAATATCATCATATGCTGTCATTAGTAAAATAGGTACATTGTGGTCTTTTTTTCTTATATTCATTGCGAAATTGATTACTTTTAAAGAGGCATTCAAATATTGATTCCAACCATGAAAAGGAAAAATTGCTCCTTTTACAGGATAAAAAGAAAATGGACATCAAAAGTAACAGATCTATTACTAATAGTTGTTTGAAATGAAAAAACTAAAAAATTTAACTAAAAAAATAAAAAATACAGTATACAATACTATTATGACCAATACTTAACTATATAATGACGGAAAATGTGATGCGATGCTTAATGATGGTGTGGCTATAATTTTATAAGTTTGGAGCAAACAATATCAATAACTAATGAGATATTAAAAAGATACATCAAATATATAGGTAAAATCGCTAATAATAAGAAAATATACCTAACTAAATTTATATTGAATTATGCAAAATATACAGCAATAAAAATTATAATTCATTAGTAGATATGTAAAAATAACTTAAAATCAAATATAACTTATTTTGCAATATACTGCTGAAAGCATTACATAGCAAAGTATTATAATTACAGAGATAAATTATTTATATAAAACAAAAAAAGAAAAAAGGCAATCCTCTAAATAAAGTACCTATAAATAAAGTAAATGAAGAAGATATTGATTTCTTTTTAGATGTGTTAGAAAAATCCAATGAGTATGTTAAAATTCGAAATTTACAAAAGATGATGGGAGGAAAATTAAACTCTACACAGATTAATACTATTTTCAAATATTTGGAGAGATCAAAATTAATTGAAACTGACCTTGACGGGAATATTATATGGATTAAGAAGAAAAAAATAGATGATCATCAGACTCTTGGCGATATAATCAACATGAATGAGCAAGTAAAAAATCTTCTCAAAGATGAAACAGACATTTCAAAGAAATAGTTTATAAAAATATGCCTAATAATTTTTGTTATGAATTTAAACAAGTATCTTTCAATTACAACTATTTCTTTCAATTATATTAGTTTTAATAATAATTTAGAAAAAATATTAATCAATCTTTTTTATTTTCTATATAGTAATAACAAATTAAAATCATTCACCAATAACTTTGATAAGGATTTTTTTCGATCTTTGACCATCAAATTCGCCATAGAAAATTTGCTCCCATGGACCAAAGTCTAAATTTCCATTAGTTATAGCTACCACAACTTCTCTTCCCATAATTTGACGTTTTAGATGTGCATCAGCATTATCTTCTCCTGTATCATTATGTCTATAATGTTCAATTGGGTCATGAGGAGCTAATTTTTCAAGCCAATTTTCAAAATCGTAATGTAGCCCCGATTCGTTATCATTGATAAATATACTAGCAGATATATGCATAGCATTTACAAGGCATAAACCTTCCCTAATTTGACTCTCTTTTATTACCTTTCTAACTTCTTTAGTTATATTGATAAAATCTATTCTTTTTTTTGTATTAAGAGTCAAATAGTGTGTTTTAACTTTCATATTAAACTTTTACAGCTATGATTATATTTATTATTTAAAGGATATAATTTAGATTAAATTATAACTGATACAAAAAATAGCTTCATGTATCAAAAACTTATAAGATTACTCTAAAATATGAACAATCTTTTTTCTTGATTTTATACCTTGGATTATTTTTATTTTATCAGAAGGAACTTGGAAATGATTAGATAATAACTTAATTAATTCGCGATTAGCCTTTCCTAATTCTGGTTTTGATTTGATGGATACCTTTATTTCATTTCCTTTTACTTGAAATAATTCAGATGTAGTAAAGCTAATACTAATAAAATATTTCATTCTCAGTGTGTTTTATCTATGTTGGTATTGTTTTAAAAGTTAATCTCTTTAACGGAGTTTATGATATTTGTTGTATTTTTATATTGGAGGGTAGTTTGAAATTTTGTAGATGAAATGACTGATTCATTAATTAAACTTTTTTTAAAAGATATTAATCCAAAAAATTGGATCTCTTGTTATTATAATAACTCATTAATATATTTGATTATAATGTTTTTATTTTATCACGGGATAGGAATAATTTCCTCCTTAATAGGAACATTAATAATAGATAATTCAATGGTGGGATATGAAGAACCAAATCTTCCACTTTTTATGTTTCCAGTTATTTTAGCTGGTCCTATAGAAGAGTCGATATTTTTTGGGATTCCGTTCTATGTTTTTGGTAATAACCTCTTTGTACTTATTGGTGGGATAGCATGGGCAATGTTACATATATTCAATACATATCCTATAGATGTTAATCAATTGGCATATGCAAATTGGTTATTCGTAATTCCATCGCTTTTTTTTAGTTTAAGAACATGGATAAGTGGAAAAGGATGGTTCGCAATACTGGGCCATTCAATATGGAATCTTCTTTTCTTTAGTTTAAGTTGTACTTTTCAGGAAGCATATTGTTCATATAGCTTTGACAAGGAATATATAAGTATAGCATTACTTGCTGGTATCCTACTCACTGTAGTATATGTAATGATGAAAAGAAGACAAAATTTAAAAAAATAGAAATAGTAATTCTATTTTATCCGTACGACGAATATTTTCTTCTGATATTTTCATGCATTCGGTATGATAATTTTTCAGATATTTCATCTTGTTTATTATTGAACTTAGTCATTTTTTTTTCTGTAAAGATAAAAGGTCCATAAAGATAATTGTATCCTTTAATTGGTTTCACTGGATCGAGTGACGAAAGAAGGGAATTAAGGCGAAAATTAACATCCATAGTATTAATAGAATTGTTATTTTCCTCTTCAGAAATAGTTCTTAGAAAATTCTTCAGTACATCTGACTCCAATTTTCTATATCCAAATTGTGAAGTATTCTCAAGTTTCTTTTCAATTGTTGAAGAATCGGTTGTAGTCTTTGTACCCATTACAGAGGGATTAGGTTTGTAAATAGAATCAATTTTTAATTGCCAAACTTCATCAGGATTAGAAACAATGGCATCAAAAAAAGCGTCTTTTACTGGAGAAGTTGAGATAATAAAATTCCATTTTCTTTGATTTGTAGAATATTTATCAAATAGGTATTTTGCAAGATCACGATCTTCTAATATTTCCATATAAGAAATTATTAAAAAATTCCATATAAATTAATAGCAAAAATAAGAAGTCAAAAGATATTTGTATAACAATCGAGAGACAAAATTTAGTGAACATCAACATAAATCATTTCATTTTCTATTATTACGGGATAAGATCCTGCAGATTTTAGGTTTTGTGGAAACCATACTAAATTGCCAGTTGTTATATCCCATTTAGCTCCGTGCCAAGGACATGTTAATTCTGTGTCATTTAATTCTCCTTCATGTAGTTCAGCTCCTGCGTGATTGCAAATATTACCAATAGCATAGTAATTTCCTTTTACATTAGCTACTAAGATTTCTTGTCCTCCTGCAGTTAGATGTGTCATATTACCGTCTGAAAGATCTGATACTTTTCCAACCAAGAATTTTGTCATATTGTATTAATAATGTATTAACCTCATATTTTAACAAATTTCTTATAGTGTATTATTTCAAATTAGTTTTAGGTAATCTTTGGCAATATCTTGAATAAATTAGTAAAAAAACACTCATCTATATTCTACAGCATACAAATGTGTATAATATTACAGGGACATCCCGTATCCCAGATCCGTGAGCTATATGAGAAGATACAATAGTAGTGAGAATGAATATTTACTCTTTTTTTAACTTGGATAGAGACTGATATATATAAATTTATTGCTAAAAATAGATCAAAAATATTGTTAAATAATGTTAAAATGCTAAAGTAGCATGTATATTTAAATAGTTTAATTTCACATGTTATCTATTCAGTGTATTTTTGTATTTTGGAGAAAATTAATTGAATATTATATGTTATTATAAAATGTACATATTGTTTATTTATACATACAGTTTTATATTGTAGATTTTTAGGAACAGTCCATCTAATTTCTAGGCGTAAATATTTTTTGGCAGCAAAATTACTGAATTTTTATTGCTTGTATTAAAAACTTTTAACTTTAACCGAGATATAATTTCCTTGTTGTAATATCTTAGATAATTTTATAAGGTAAAATATTTATCAACCATTTCTCGTCACAGGATGAATTTATATATTAAAATTTGTTAGGGATGAGTAATCATTCTAGAATTCAATACTAAATTATTTGAGAAATTTTCATTTTTTGTGTTTTACATTATTAATATTGATAATATTATTATTATTGTTTTTAGACATAGGTAGAATATTTCAAATAAAAGGAAGTGTTAAATAGATTATGACAAAATTTGGTATTTATAATGATACACCTAAAATTTCATTTGAGACTCATCTTATAAATTTACATCCGGATCAAAGGAAAATTCTAATAGAATTAAGAAATTTTGTGAGATCAATAGGCGATAATGTTGTTGAAGATATAAGACCTCATAGAATAGTCTATTCTAAAACATTAGCATTTCGTAATTTCCTAGATGTACAACCCGCTATAGAAGAA
>DASVEV010000237.1:0-4242 GCA_036380415.1 Nitrososphaeraceae archaeon | reverse complement strand
AACTTGGAGCTGAAACACCAGGAAAGAATCCGTACGTTGCAGAAATGTACAAGCTAGCATTAGAAGGAAAATTATACAGCAGATCTATCCCATAAAAGGAAGGAAAGAATTTCAAACAAAATTTTTATTTTATTTTTTTTTTGTTTTTAAAGTAAATTTTACTATTTTAAATTAAGTAATTATTTGTAAATCTTTATTTTTTGAAGGGAGTAGATAAAGTCATCTAACAAATATTAAATATGTCGTTATGACTATATCTACTATTATTATTGATTCAATGTTATATATGTGGATCTAGATTTGGTGAGGTAATTTGTGAATATTGTAATCAGACAGTATGTACTTCTTGTTTGATTCAATCTGAAAGAAAATGCAAAAGATGTGCAATTTCCAATAAAAAACCTCCAGGATTTCTAAGAAGAAATGGTCCCTACATTCTTATGGTTGTAGCAATGTGGTTTTTTGTTTCAGGTTTATACCCATTTCCTTATTTTTATGCTGTTGGAATTCCAGTCGATAATGAAATAATGCAACCTGTTCTTATTGCTACTGCCATACTCTTAATTCCATTTATTTTTATGATTTTTGCATGGAGAAAAAAACCTACATATTAAATTATTATATAAATTCAAGAATATAGATTGTATACGATTTCTTTTTAAGAGATAATTGTATAATATATTAATTGTCTATAAATACTAAAGTAAACCTTTACTATGATAAGGGTTCTATTGTTATTTCTGGAATAAATCAAATTCCCTATTCTTTAATAGATCCGCGGACAAATCAATTACGAGCACCAGCATTACATTATCAAGATATTATTACATATTTGCAAAATAGTGGTATTCAATATGAGAATAATGTTATGGATTTAATTCCTATTCCAAATTTGAAAATTGAAAATATACAATTATCATTACGCTCCTATCAAAAAAAAGCAATTGAAAATTGGATTACTGCAGGAAAGAAAGGATGTATAATATTACCTACAGGCTCAGGAAAGACTATAATAGCAATCAAATTAATCGAAATAGTAAATTCTTCTACCCTGATTGTAGTTCCAACCTTGGATCTTATGGAGCAATGGACAAAATTTTTATCAAAATATTTTCAAAAAATAGAAATTGGAAATATAGGTGGAGGGATATCTAACATCACGGGTATCACTGTATCCACCTATGATTCAGCGTTTATTCGCTCATCTTTTATAGGAAACAAATTTGCTTTTATAATATTTGATGAATTGCATCATTTGGCTGCACCAGGATATAGAACCATTGCAGAACAATTTATATCTCCATATAGATTAGGTTTGACGGCAACATATGAACGCGAAGATAATCTACATTTAGATTTTCCTAAATTAGTTGGAGGAATAGTATATCGATTATCTGTTAATGAGTTAGCCAAGGATAAACATATTGCATCTTTTATAGTAGAGAAAAGATATGTTAAGTTGTTACCTGAAGAGGATATAGAATATCACAAAAATTACGATCAATATTTGTCTTATTTAAGGGAACTAGGAATTAGATACGGTCAAATTGGATTTCAAAAATTAATTATGATATCAGGAAAAAATCAATATGCTCGAAATGCATTACTTGCAAGGAATAAAGCATTAGATATTGCATTAAATAGCCAATCTAAAATTGAAGAATTGCGTAAAATTCTTATTGAAAATCCTAATATAAAAATAATTATATTTACACAACATAATAAATTAGTTTATTTAATTTCCAATAAATTTCTAATTCCTTTTATAACTCATAAATCTAGTAAACAAGAAAGAGAAGATGCATTAAATGGTTTTAGAGATGGAAGATATCGGGTTATAGTAACTTCAAAAGTTTTAGATGAAGGAGTTGACGTTCCAGACGCTGAATTAGGAATAATAGTCAGTGGGACTGGAAGCAAAAGAGAATTTATTCAAAGACTGGGACGTTTACTAAGAACTAAACCGAATAATAAAAATGCAAAACTTATAGAAATTATCTCGTCAGGAACAAGTGAAATTAATACAAGTATTAGACGAAAACAGGCTTTAAAAAATATATAACATATATGCTTTAGAAATATTATTATAATAAGTCTTATCTTCTGAGCATATATTACTAATAGAAATATTGTTTTATAATTGATTAAATAGAGATAATTTTAGTAGTTTTTTTATAATTATAAAAATATTAAAAATATTCTATATTAATTAATAATGCATTATTATAAAATAAAACAAAAAGAATTAAATTAATTAGCACTATATTTTATTTTAATATATACATTTGCCATATGTCAGACTTTATCAATAAAAAAGAAGAAAGCATACATAAGATACAGAGATTCATAGTTCATCCACTGATCAAAAATAATTCTATTGAGTCTAGATTGTATCAGAATATTATTTTTAATTCATCAAAAAATAAAAATTCCTTAATTGTTTTACCTACCTCTTTAGGTAAAACTGTTATTTCTGCATTGATCTGTGCTGAAATTTTGTATAATTATAAACAAAGTAGAATCTTAATAATGGCACCCACTCGCCCATTGGTATTACAACATTTGTTATCTTTTTCTTCATTTCTTAAAGTATTGGATGATCAAAAAATATTGGTAACAGGTAAAATTTCTCCCTCAACACGAAAAATGATATGGGATAATAAAACAATAAAATTGATTTTTGCTACTCCCGAAGTAATAAGAAATGATTTGAATGAGTCACGGTTAGACTTGAAAGATTTTGGATTGATAGTGTTCGATGAAGCCCATAGAGCTATAAAAGATTATGCTTACACTCTTATTTCTAAAAAATATATACAACAATCGCCAAACCCTCATATTGTAGCTATGACTGCAAGTCCTGGCTCTGACAAAAACAGAATACAACAAATCTGTAATAATCTTTACATCGAACATATTGAATATCGAAATGAAGAAGATGCTGATGTCAAACCATATGTAAACCCTATAGAATTAGAATGGGAATTTCTAGAATTATCTGAAAAATATAGACAAATTATACTCTTATTCAAATCTATGTTACAAGAAAAATTACGATGGTTAATTTTTAGAGGATTAATAAAAAAAAATAATATAGACTATGTATTTAAAAGAGATTTATTAGAACTTGCAGAGGTTCTACAAAGAAATTTAAAATTTTCTTTAAATGAAGAAAAAGGGCCTTTATATCTAGCTCTGTTGAATCAATCTGCTGCTCTATCATTGATGTATTGTATAGAACTAATAGAAAGTCAAGGTCCTTTTTCTCTAAAAACCTTTATAAAAAGAATGGAATCAAGCGAAGGAAAAGCACATTCTTTAATTCTGAAAGATTCCCGAATGAAGGATATTTTCAAACTATTAGAAAATGTTACTGAACATCCTAAACTCATTTATATTCTTGATCTATGTAAAAAAGAAAAATTAGATACTTCTGCAAATAAAAACACCAATGTATTATTAAATAATAGCCAAAGTTCTCAAATTTTGATATTCTCACATTATAGAGATACTGCAACTCATATTGTAGAGGAATTGAACAAAACTGGAATCAAATCATTTCGATTTGTTGGTCAATCTACTAGAAATAATGACATTGGAATGAATCAGAATGAGCAATCTGTTATTTTGGATTCATTTAGGAAAAAAGAATTTAATGTACTAGTTGCAACATCGATAGCAGAAGAAGGTTTAGATATTCCTGAAGTTAAATTAGTTATATTTTATGAACCAGTAGCTAGTGAAATTAGACACATACAAAGAAAAGGTAGGACTGGAAGAAAATCAAGTGGAAACGTAATAATTCTAGCAGCAAAAGATACTGTAGATATGCGTATTTTATTTGCAAGTAAGAGAAGAATAGAAAAAATGAAAACAATTTTTAAATCAATGAAAACAATTTTAAATCCAATTTCACGAGTCTCAGCACCATATAATCGTCTAACGGAATTAGAATTAGTAGACCTTGATAAGAACTTAGATATAGAACAAAAAAAATTAAATGGAAAAGAATTAAAATATGAAGCTAATGAAAGGAAAGTAATTGAAAAAATTAAGACTAAAAATGAAATAATAGATAAAGTTCCAAAGTTTCAAATTGGAATGATAACAAAAAGTGAGAATAATTTAATAGAGAAGGCCTATAGACATATTTATGATTTTTTAATAGATGAGAGAAATAATAAAAATTCATTCGACTTATCCTATTTTCATGAAAAATTCACAATTGATACACATATTATA
>DASVEV010000236.1:0-6896 GCA_036380415.1 Nitrososphaeraceae archaeon | reverse complement strand
GAATTGTGAATGTATCGACTAGAAAACTATGCTCTTCCAATTCGAGTTTAACTTGTATAAAAAATCTCACTATTCATTTACTAACATAATTATTTTGCAAGGATGTTTTATCCAAAAACTAGCATATTAAGTTAAAATGTAGTATTTCTTTAAATAAAGAATACATAGATTAAATGGAGAAATCATAATAATCTTTCTTCCATCTACTAAATCTTTATCATTAAATGCCAAGATAAGCATTTTATTATCATTAAGATTAACATTCACACTAAAAAATCTTAAATATTATTCTCTATTACCATACAATTGACTCTTATTTTAATAAATAATATAATCATATTGTTACCATTTGTTATTTTGCATTAGGTGTATCGATTGATTTTAGATAGCAGTTTTGTTCTAGTTTATTTAGGATCAAAGAAATTCTATCTGGACGTTGTTGTTTAATTTCACTAATTTTTTGTCATTATGTTATATTTGCTAATTGGTGTTTTTCTGGAATATAAGCAAAGGTATTCAATGATGGATAACATAGTATACTCTGAGGAGAATCTCTTTGCTTTTTCCAATCATTATACCTAATTTTTAAAGCAAAGAAGGTATTATATTTTATAATTATGGCCAGAGCTATCTTTGAAATGAATGAGGTTTATTTTATCGTTTATGTCTTTGTTATAATCTCCTCCTGTTTATTACCTGTCTTTATTTTGTATATCAAATACCCAGATATAGCAATTATTACTCCTTGTAATACTTTTGTTTAAGGTTTACAAATAGTTTCAAAAATACGATCTCGAAATTCTTCAAAGATAGAATATGAAGGTTGAAAATTCTTATTGTTATAATAATCAGATAACAAGTCTTTATTACTGAAAATCGCTTTAAATATATCTTAATCAGTGAGTATTTCTACTATTTTTTATTCATTGTTAATTATAGACAGCCTTCTAAAATGATGGGTATTCATAATTTTCTATATTTATTATTCTCCCATTCCTCCAAATTGGTAGTTTATAAATTCAAATTTTGTTTTCGTATACATATATTTGATAGTGGATATTACTAGAGACCCAATAGATGTCTGATATCAGAGAACCAGAAAGTCCTATCCATCCTCACGAACACAAGCTCGTTCGTTCATTGGGTTTGCTTGATGTGGTAATGATTGGAATAGCAGGTATGATTGGAGGTTCAATATTCGTACTTACAGGACCTGCAATTGGACTTGCAGGAAGCTCTGTGATTCTGGCTTTTATTCTTAATGCAATTATTACTCTTTTTACTGCTATGGGTTACGCCGAGTTAGGGTCAGCAATGCCAGAAGCTGGTGGAGGATATTTATGGGTAAGAGAAGGATTACGACGTCCTAATGCTTTTATTAGTGGGTGGATGGCATGGCTGGCTCATATTATTGCAGGAAGTTTGTATGCAGTTGGTTTTGGCTCGTTTTTTATAAGTTTTTTACAGTTGACAAATATTCTTCCTCTAGAAAGTCTTTTTGGAATAATACCATTAGATAAGTTAACTGCTGTTGCTGTGGTAGTAGCATTTACTTTTATCAACATCAAGGGGGCTTCAGAGACAGGAAAAGTTGGTACTGTAATAACACTAGTTCAGCTAGGAACAATTGTCTCAATTATAATTGCAGGATTGTGGACTATGTCTTCTCATCCTAATGATGACTGGCAATCTAACTTTACCGACTTTTTACCTATGGGTCTGGGTGGCCTTGTAGCTGCAATGGGTTTAACTTTTATTGCATTTGAAGGATATGAAATAATAGTTCAAACAGGAGAAGAAGTTAAAAATCCTAAAAGAAACATTCCAAGAGCAATTTTCATCTCACTTGCTCTAGTTGTCATCATGTATTGCCTTATTGCTTTTGTTTCTATTGGTGCCATTTTTCCTGATATGCCTTCATGGCAATTCATTGGTCTACATGGAGAATTAGGTATAATGAAGGCAGCAGAATCATTTATGTCATATGGAGCATTCATAGTTTTAGCAGGAGGATTAGTATCTACTCTTGCTGCATTAAATGCAACAACCTTTTCTTCAGCAAGAGTTGCTTTTGCAATGGGCAGACATTATAATCTACCTCATAGATTAAGTGCTATTCATCCCAAATTTAAAACACCTTATGTTTCTGTTATTTTGTCAAGTATTATTATGGCAGTAATGGCTTATGCTCTCCCTCTTGAAGATATAGCTCATGCTTCTGCAGTAATATTTTTGCTTTTATTTACACAGGTGAATCTTGCTGTAATTAGTATAAGAAGAATGTATGGAAATAAACTTGATTATGGTTATAAAACACCATTCTTTCCATATGTGTCCATCATAGGAATAATCTTAATGGTAGGTTTGGCAATATACCTTTTAATTACTGCACCATTTAGCTGGGCTATTACAGTATTATGGGTTTTGGTCGGTTTCTTTATCTATCGTATCTTTACGTTTAAAAAAGAAGTAGAACATTATTCTCCAACAATAACAAGTGAAGGCAACCTAGAAAGAAAAGACTTTAGAATTCTACTGCCTTACACACCAGAAAATCCAGATAGACTAATAAGATATGCCATAAAAGTTGCAAAAGAAAAAGATGGTGAAATCAATATCTTAAGAACAATAACAGTTCCACATCAAACACCTCTATCTGCAGGAATTGCCTTTACAGATTCAGCAAGAAAGGCATTTGATTCTCTTGAAGAGATATTGAATAAAGAAGATGTCATATATCATTATTATGTTAGAATTTCTCATGATGCCACAGAAGCAGTTCTAACAACAATATCAGAACAAAAAATTGATTTAATGATTATAGATTATGAAACAATGAGAAGTAACAAAAAATTACAGACATTGCTTACATGTGATGTTTTGGCAATTATCGCTCATAGTGAAGACTTTCTAGAGAATCAAAATAATCCTAATGAAACAATAGTAACCAAAGAGCATAAAAAAAATATGGTTGTTCTATACGATGATGGGGATAATTCTGATGAATTATTGAGGGTGACAAGTTGGTTCATAAATATTGAAAGATTCAATTTGAATGTAATTGCGTTGAATAGAAAAGGGTTGAATAATTCTAACAAAAGCAATCCTAAATCTAAGGAATCTATACATGATGAGAATGCTTCTATTTTTACGAAAAGACGCAAATTTTTCCAAGAAGCAGGAGTTGAACTAAATGAAATTAATGTCACAGACGATGTTGAAAAAGATAGCCCACAATTTGCAAAATTGATATTAGAATGGATTATGAGATACAATCCAGATATAGTAATAACTGAATCAACTATAGGAAAATATAATCTATTTACTAATTCAAAATTTGCTAGTTTATTGCTATCTCAATTGAATTATCCGATAATAATTGTAAGGGATTCTACTATGCCATTAGTCAGTCTTGTGACACATCTCATGTTGAAGATAACTGGTAATCAAGGTCCTGCTCATCTTGTGCGTTTAATGAGAAATAAGACAAAATAGATTTTTACATTGATTTAGTAAATATATCATAGTATAAAATTCATTCCTTTATTTTTCTCAAAATTATCCTAATAAAGCATCTATAAAGATACTCAAAATATGAATAACTTCAAATTTCCTATTTGGTCAAATTTGGTTTTCCCTCTCTAAAAAATAGGAGCAAAAAAGGTTGCAAACCGACGAGCATGTAGTATTTTCAAATTCATACACTTCACTTTATTATCTATCTTAACCTTTTTTAAGTCCTGTTCTCATTACTATAACAATTTAAAATATTCTACCCATTGCTGCCCAAAAATATAGGTGATTCTTCCTAATCCGCGCATGGTCAAATTTTCCAGATAGTTTATTTAATTGATGTTCATAAATATTATAATAATTGACCATCTCATCTTACATTATAAATAATATAACATTAAGACCAGTAAATGTACTCTATGAAGCAGTCACCATTAGAGAGGAAATGAAAAAAATGCCAGAAGAATATTTATGGATTCATGCTAACGAGATTGAAGATATATTTCCATTACAAGATATCTTTGGGCTTCATCCACTAACAGTGGAAGCTGTTTTGCATCAGAATCAACCATCTAAGATTGAAGAATATACTCGATATATTTTTGCCATAATTGATGGAATTGCAGATAAACAGGAAAAGAAAATAGAAGAAAGTGATAATAAAAATGATAGAAAAATATTGTCAATGATGATTTTAGAAGATGATTTATATATGTTTCTTGAACAAAGATGGATAATAACATTAAATGTTTATAATCAACATTTTGAGGAAAATATAAAGAAAAACATCATGGCTATTATACAACAAACAAAACGGACTATGCCTAACTCAACGGCTTTTTCTGTAAATAAGAAAATATTCGATAGTAATAAAAATGATAGATTTAAAAAAAATGAGATGATATTTAGACTTGCATTAGAAGAAATGATATTAAGTTACTTTCCAATTCTCGACAACCTAGGTAAAGACCTTGAAAAAACAGAAGAGGATATTTTAGATGAAAATAGTGGTAGCTCTAGTAAAGATAATAAATCTCAATTATCTAAAATTCTTTTACTTCGAAAAAAGATTAATTTTATAGAACGTACATTGGGAATGATGTCACGAGCCGTTCAAGATTTTGTTAACAGAAATAATTTTGTAAATACTAGTGACAATGAAACCTTGGAATATTTCACTGTTTCTCAAACATCATCAGTAAAAAGGGATGAAAAATCTACAGTGCTTCTTACTCCTGATTCAATAAGACATATGCGTTCATTAAATGATAGAATTATCTACTTAAGAAACGATATTGAAAATATGCATCAAAGAATAATTAGTTTGAGAGAAACCTATAATTCTTCGTTAAGTGCCAATTTGAATGAAACAATTAGAACTTTGACAGTAATTGCAACCATTGTATTACCATTGACATTAATTACTGGAATATATGGAATGAATTTTGAATTCATGCCTGAATTAGCATCTGAATTTGGATATTATTATGCTCTAGGCTTAATAGCAGCTCTTGGAGGAGGCATGGTTTTGTATTTTAAAAGAAAAAGATGGATTTAAAATTGAGAATAATACTTATTTCTATAAGCAATTAATACTGACAAATTTAAATCCATATATTTAGGTCAAATTTGTTTCATATCCCACTGGCTACATTGAACTCTGGGTTCCAATCCTACCTTCAAAAAATTTAAAACTTTTTCCTCATTCTTTTCTCAAACTTCTTTATATTATTGATTAATTATTGATAATAAAATGAAAAGCATTAATATTCTTAATTATGACAATAATGATGGTTGCAATAACTACTACTATCTCACAAACACATGAAGTATATGCAGATAATAAGGCTAAAGACTTATGTTCCCAGTATGATGGAGAATTGAACAATGGTAAATGTAAAATAAAAATGATGAAGATAAAACAGATTATGAAGATGAGTTGTGTGATGACCATAAAGATACAATGAAATATGCAAAAAAATGTAAAGAATTCTGACTAGCTATAAATTAACCTCGTATTTTTAAATTTACTATTTTTATTTTATAAGTAATTCAAGTATTCTTATTTCAAAATAAAATGTTTCGTCTTCTCTCCCTTTCTCTAATTTCGAATCCACTCCTGATGGACCCTTTTTTTAAATATTTATATCTAAATATATTAGTGAATTTAAGTAATTTAAATTGTTTTATAGATAATTAAATATAAGCATATTATTAAGTTTTAAAAATATTGGTGACTGTTTA
Source organism: Nitrososphaeraceae archaeon (assembly GCA_036380415.1). Classification (GTDB taxonomy): domain Archaea; phylum Thermoproteota; class Nitrososphaeria; order Nitrososphaerales; family Nitrososphaeraceae; genus TH1177. Next base: position 1,139 of record DASVEV010000236.1, on the reverse strand, counting down.
TTATTTTACTTTCCCAAAACTACTGATAATAATATAGGAGTCTTTAGAAAGGTTATTGAATGTGGATTTAAAATTTTAGATGAACGATATAGTATTAATCAAGAATTATCAAAGCAACAGTTTCCACCATTCAATTATAGGATTACTATAGATTATGGAGTACTAGATTTAGCTTTAGTAGGAGATTATAGTCAAATAGATTTATTTGGAACAACTATAAACCTTTGTTCAAAGATAAACGCTTCTTCTTCTTCGTCTATTGCAAATGAAATAATTATTGGAGATAATTTCTATAGAATTTTAAAATCTTTTCCTACTATACTAAATAGTTATAATTTTATAAATCATATCAATTATCAAATAACAGAAAGTAATAGATATTCTCTATATAATATTAAAAGAAAAGATATTTCTGGGCTTAATGATATTGAGGTTAATGATAAAAATTCCTTTGATGAACAACAATTAGGTTCCTCAATTGGGAACTTAAATAATAATAACAAAAGGATAATTTTGGTTGATGATGAAGAAGATATTCTTTTTACTTATAAGATATTTTTAGAGGAGCATGATTATAATGTAACTTCATTTACCGATCCCTCTTTTGCTATGAACTATATCAGAAATATTCCGAATTTTAAAAATTTATTAGTAATACTTGATATTCGAATGAAAAATTTGAATGGATTTCAATTACATCAGCAAATAAAAGCTATAGACCCGACAATTAAGGTTCTCTTTATAACAGCTTTAGATATATTAGATGAATTTTCAACAATAATTCCAGGAATCTCAGAAGAATATATAATGAAAAAACCCGTTGATAGAAAGATATTCACAAGTACTATACAAAAAATTTTGAAATAATAAAAATTATATTTCATTATCAATTATTGTGATATAAAGTAAATCTTTGCTTAATATTTCAAAAGATAATTACTTAATCAATTGATTAGAATACAACTATCCATTTTTATCACATTGTTTGTGACAGGGAGTTCAAATGTTACTATAATGGTTTTATCATCATAGGATTGTAAATTTTTTAGTATATAGTTTGTAATTTCTTCCAAGACGAATTCATTGCCTTTTTTCTACCATGTACAAGAAATTTTAATTTATCTTCCATAACTGAGTAC
>DASVEV010000235.1:0-6238 GCA_036380415.1 Nitrososphaeraceae archaeon | reverse complement strand
TTACTCCGCTGTTGGATCTAACAGGACAACTTCTATTCAAGACAATGCCCTACCTACGCAAGACGGCTGGATAACAAGTGCACTCGGACCAACAACAAATCTTGATGCTGTTAATATTATTACATTCGCTCAATGTTTTGACAATCCACCACCCCACATTCCCTAATTCTCCTTCATTTTTTTATTTTATTATTTATTCTAATATTCAAAAATTATTTTAATTAATTAACAATAAATATTTAGCATAAAATTCTAATACCTTGAAAATTTATTACTTGTCTATCATATAGATTATAATATTAAGTTTCAAAAGTATATTGAACCTAATTATTAGTAAAGTTCAGAACCTGAGCCCAATGAATTTGTTAATTTTATTGATTATTGGATTACAGGCAAATATGACCGTAAAACCATCCAGGCAATATCAATTTTTATTTAAAAAGTGTAGTAATACATTATAACTTAACTTGTCATTTAAAGTTAATAGTGTGTATGTAGTTATATAAAATAATAACTTTGAATAAAGAATATCACGTAAAGTTGGTGTCTTCTACCTTCACCTAAACATCATCAACATATGTTCGTTCAAGAGATAAATATATCTTCTTTGTACTATGTTACTATTTAATGTTCAGAAAGGATATTTACTGTCAATCTAAATCTATTTTATATTGATAAATAATAATAAATACTTTGAATCATTTTATATTTTTATGATTAGATTTAATATGTTATTATTGGTAGTAACTGTAATACTACTCACTTTAACTATTACATTAGTAATTCCTTCTGTAGATGGCCAAACTGAAGATCCTCTTCCAGTGCTTTTAGTACATGGTTATTATGAAGGTCCTGAAGTTTGGGATGCATGGTTAAATGAACTTCAAGATGACGGAATAACCGCAGAAGCAGTTGAATTTGAGTTTGATGATCAATGTGGAACTTCTGCATCACATGCACAAGAATTAGTAGATATTGTTAACAGATTTAAAGAGGATAGTCAAGCAGACAAAATAAACATTGTTGCCCATAGTAAAGGTGGATTAGATGCCCGGTTATATTTGGCAAATGATAGTACTAATACAGATATTGCAAATCTTATAATGATTGGAACACCAAATCATGGCTCACCATTGGTATGGGGAGTTTCACTGATAAATCCTTTTACAATACCACCACTAATGCTTCCAATAGTGGAACGTTTTTTCTGTCTACCGGCAGCCTCTGATTTAAAGCCAGGATCGGAAGCTACTTTATCGGTAAAAAATGCAAATACCAAATATTATACTATTGCTGGAAGTTGGAAACCTGATTTCTATTTTTCTAACGTTTTCTCTTTTTCTTCTGATTCAAATTGTCTTCAAGCCTCATGGCTACCTCTCCAACGATGGGGTAGTGATTTTGTTATTTTAGGACAAGATGATGGATTGGTACCAATAAGAAGTGCTATGCCCACAGAATTTAGAAATTTGGGAATATCTGATGATTGTCATACTAACCTTTTATCTGAACAACTAGAATATGACTGGGCAAAACAAATATTATTACCAGAATAGGCAAATAAAATTAGAAAATATATTTATATTTTTGGATAGATCTTTAGTTTCAAAAACTAATATACTTAAATAATTTTTTTACCAAATATCCTAAATAATACCATACCATATATTTAATATCATTACACAATAGCTGTGTAATGGAAATAGGATGCAATCTGAGTCATTCCAGCCATCCTATTAAGTATTAAATTTTTGTTGGAAATTTTTAGGCGCCGAAAAATATGAATTTATTTTGAGATTCTATAATTGAATTGCTTGGTATTGATAAAAATCATGAGATTTATGAGCCTTTAATTCTATTGAGAAAACTTAAATAGTCTCCATATTGCTATTTTTACTCTTTTTGTACCACTATCGGTATTTATCTCCTGCACAAATTTTTAATAAATTTACCTATTTTCACTTTTAACAACAATATAAAAATAAGTTACTAATAATAAAAGCTAATTGCAGATTCGGAGTAGAACTCTTCTGTATGCAAGAACTCTACTCCAAATGTAGGTAGGATGTATTTTAGGTCGTATTCTTTTTTTGATGTTCATCTTTAAATCAAGTCCTAAAATACCGTTTTTTATTATTTGATATAAAAATTAACTATTATTTGTTTGATTTTTTTTTAGATTTCTCTTCCTTCTTTTTGATAGAATCAACCCAAATAGGAAGTCTTTCTGCTGCTGTTCCTCTAATTATTTTATTTTCAATATAAGAATCAGAAGTTCCATCTTCAAATACAGCAGTATATTCTATTGCAAATTGATTTTCATTTATGTTATAATCAAAAACTTTTTTTGAAGTATCCTCATCATTATCATTGTCTGACAACTGTAGAACAGGTACAAATTACTCAAATAAATTCGCTTCTTACCAAAAATTAACAATTGATTTATTATACTTATTCTATTAGTATAATAGCTGCTACAAAGTCCAAGTCAATAATAAATACAGTTTAGTTCTAAGTGGCTGTTATATATTGTGCCTCTGCATAACATCCACTTTTCAACACTAATTTAAAACATCCATATTCGACAGAATCAAAATTTACTAAAAATATGTGTTAAATTAATTATTTAGAAAGATAGTGATTAATTTTGCACTTATCAATATATAGCACAACAAAAACAATTGAAAATAATGAAAAACCATAAGAAATTATTTTTGATTTTATATTATTGAATTTTTTTATGAATATTATTTTAAAATACATCAAAAGAATATTTTAATCTACATTAACGATTTTTTCCAAATGTATTTTATGTTTATGAAGATGGCATTTTTCACTACAAAAATAGTCTATGAAGATATAACAGAGGATTGGATTTTTCTGAATACTTTTTCTGCAAGTATTACAATTTAAAAATGTATTAGTAAGAACAGATACTTTATTATTATAAATTGTATTCTGTAGATTTAATGTTGCTGATGTTAATTTACTTTTGCCGTTTGAATAAGTCATATATTATTATTAACGTTATTTTTATCTTAATTATATAAGGTTTATTAAAACTAGTTTCCGTATTATATACTAGAACTTTTTAAAGAAATAATGTTTTATTAAATAATATTTTTTTAATCTCTTATTAAGTATTTATGTTTATGCGAGAATAGTTTCAGTTGAGAGTATTTAGTACGTCGTAAATGGTATATGAAATCATAAATCCTAAATGATTGATTGAACAATTATCAGGAACTATTTCCGCTATAAATCCTATTTTTTTTGTCTGGATCACTTTTGAACGCAAATTTAACAGATTCTAATTTTGTTATTAAATCCAGAATGATGCATCTTCATTTCTTGGAGCTCAAAAAGTAATAGAAAGATTATGAAATATGAATGATGATTAGTAATAAGATTACCCGAATTAGAACCAAACACTTTATCTAAAAACTTCTATCTCTTTTTTGGTAAAGTATAAACGTACTTTGTGACCATTTCTAGAAGATTTATTCAACATAGAAAAGTATATTCATAATATCATAATTTATTAGATACATTATCTGATATTTGTTATACACCAGGGCCAAAAAATATTGTGTCAATAACAATTCACAAACCTCTGAGCCCAATGAATTTGTAAATCTTTATTGATTAGGATTACAGGCAAAAATGACCGTCAAACCTCTGAGCCGGATTTGATAACAATGCTTTTATTTTGCCTTACTCATTATATTGCATTACTTTCTATTATTAAAATAGATATAAAAAATACTAGAAATAACTATATAGAATATTTTGGATTTCTCTCTTCTAATATTCATATTGAATATTAGAACTGATTGTTTCTACTTTACTAATATATACATATATTAATATGTTTTCATTATCATGTCAGATAAAAAAATAGGGATTTTCAGCGCATTGTTATTCATTGGAGTAGCAACACTGTTTGTTCCAGTAACAGCACTTCAAAATTCTATTGCAATGGCACAAGAATATTATCCTGAATATGAAGAAAATGAATACTATTATGATCAAGAAGGATATGATCTATACACAAATAATAATGATAATAAAAATGCTCTAATAGTCAATGTAGAGAAAAAATTATTCGTATGTAATAATGCAACCGATACTCCAAATGACTTCGAATGTGAAGGTTTTCGCGAATTCTTTGGAGATGGTGACTTCATTTCATATCCTCCAGGACCAGACAGCGGTCAATATATACCATGTAATGATGAAATATGTCCATTTATAGATGAATCAGACTTTGGTGTTCAAATTTTTAAAGATGTTGCAACCGTACGCGAATTATCACCTGAAGGTAATACAGTAAACCTTGACAAGCTCCACTATACAGTAACTGAACTGTTCATAACTGATAGAATACCAACCAATGATCAATGTTCTCTTGTTGGTTTTACACATAGTTTATTCCCCCAAAAAATCGCAAATGGTAGTATAATATTTAATGGTATATGTGTCAATTATGTGGGAGATTGTGAGGGAACTATATATCCTGGTGAAGTAAAGACATGTACAGTAGAGAACTACATTTATGAAAGACATTTTGACCCTATACAAACTGTTGGTAATGCTTTAGATGGTACACAATCATCATTATTATCACAACAGTTCAACAATCAAGCAATTCAATCTCAACCTAAAATGTTAAAAGATTTAATGTCTAATTGAAGTGATTAACAAAAACAAACAATTATTTTTTTTAGCACTAAAAAAAAATTACTAGCCAAGATTAATCAAAATTAGATCACCTAATAAAGAATATTGATTACTTTTATTACAAGATAGGCATAAAATAATCTTCTATAGAATGATTTTCCTGCATGGTGATAATACCAATCATTTTTCGGTTATATTGATTATTTATCTATTAATATTAAACCATTATTTGTCTTGGTTATGTTTCAAAATTGGATTAGGAGGTATTAGTTACGCAATTTATATGCAAAGATTTAATTCTCTCTACGAATGTGGGCCAAAAATATTGTGTCAATCACAATTCACAAACCTCTGGACTAAATATTTCTCCAAAATTAATCTTAATTTTATAAATCTAATCTAATCAATAAATAGTTTGTAACGTAGTGGTAATTACAATGACAAACGATAATGACAAAGATATAAAAATTGAAACAGGTGAAGATGTAGGAAAAGATGATAAGATAAAAGCAGGTGTAAAAGCCTTAGCCAAAAAACCTTTTAGAGAGACTAGTGCAGAGTATAAAGCAGATTCACTAGAATAAACATATATATTTTATTTTATTGTTATATTAAGACTAATTAATCTATTACTCTAGTGATATATCATAGATATATAGAGAATATCATTCATACTGTTTTACTATATTTTATACAAAGAGATATTTTCAAAAATGATAACTAATAATTTAGTTATTCTTTTTTGCATCAGAAAAAAATCAAAAAAAGTATTACAAAATATTGAATCATAAATAAGACATTAACTTAATTCAAATTTAATTTATAATTATTATTAAGGTATTGTGATTATACTAATCTAATAAAAATTTCCCAAGTTATAAAAATCATTTTTAATTAAAACCTTGTTTTTAAAATTTTAAAAGAACAATTGATATTTATTTATTTTATTTAAAAAACATTCCTTTGCTTTAATTGTAGTCAATATATATAATGATGAACCATAGAGAACATGTCAACTGCTGATATTCCTCTAAATGACTCTAATATACAAGACATTATAAAAAAAGAAGCAAGAGGGCTGGGAGATAATACTGATTTTGGTGAAGTTCAAGAGATTTTAGGAGAACATGTAATAACACAAAAAGGAAATGTAGCCAAAGACAGATATTATATTCCTAGAAATTTGATAGAACGATTTGATGGCAATACTGTCTATTTTAAGATAACGAAAGATGAATCAAAACAATACAAAAGGGATTAAATTATTTTACAAAAATAATTTTTTATAAAATCTTTATCTGTTAAAAGACGTTTAAGAAAATTTTCTAATTTATCTAAATCCAAATTTGTATATGTTAGATAACCTTTCTCACCATCAATGATCAAGAGTTCCTGTTCATTAAGAGTTTGAATATTTTTTAAATCAGGTTCGAATTGTTTATATTGTTTTGAAAGTTTTTCTATAAGGATAAAGATATCATTAATGGATTTCTTGTATGCATTGAATCCAATCAACTTTATTAAATGACATAGTATTCAAAGATAATACATGTATTTG
>DASVEV010000234.1:0-2089 GCA_036380415.1 Nitrososphaeraceae archaeon | reverse complement strand
ATGGAGGATTCCACTCCAAAGTCTTATTCCACTGTCTATTCCATACTAAATTTTCAGCTTGTTCTGCCCAAAATGCTTCAATATTTTGTAATGATTGTGCTCTTTTAGCTTGAAAATTATTTTTCTCTAATGTAATTTTCAAATTCGAACTTGTAAAAAATGTGTCAGATGATGAACTGTCATTATCAATTGACATAATATATGATATAGTTACTTCTAGTTAAATTTGTAATTATATAATAAATGTAAGTTAAGATTATTTGACTAAACTATTTATATGTTCTATATATTAATATCTAAACAAGTTTATTTAACAAATTAGTTAATATATGATTGCATAAATAATTATGACATTGAGTTTTAGTACAGAATAATGTTATACTACATTTTGTCAATATATTAAAATAAATAAATATTGTGTATGATGATCGTGAAATACAGAAGTAGAACAGAAATAGTAGCAATGATACTAGAGGCAGCTAATGGAGGAGCAACCAAGACAAAAATTATGTACAAAGCTTTCCTAAGTTATGCACAATTAAGAGAATATCTTTCTGTGTTGATTGAGAACAATCTATTAGAATATCTTGATGGAACTCAGACCTATAAAACTACAGAAAAAGGATTAAACTTTCTTAAAATGCATAGTGAAATTGGAGAATTATTACAAACTCCCGCCACACACTTATAAATTCACTATTAATTTTTTTTATTTTTATCGTTTTTTTTCTTTAAATTCTTTATGTTAATATAAAAATCTTTAAGATAAATAATTAAATCTAGATGTATAAAATTAAAAAATAAAAATTAGTTGTTTATAACATGATCTAGCCAATTAGATTCGTTATCTGTATTACTTTTTTCTATCTTATCTTTATTTAGATTGGAGTGATCTGTATTATTATATGATGCATGTTGTTTATGTTTATCAGTTTCACCAGCATAGGAAAGTTTAGTTTGTGTATTATCATTTGATGTAGAGGATACAGGTAATGATGTATTTGAAGAATTAGAATTATTTGTATTGGATGCAGTAACAGCAGTTGTTGTTGTTGTTGTTGTTGTATTGGGAGTATTAGTTATAGTAGGACTAACGGAATTTGTATTGGTAGTAGATAATTTTGTGTTTTCTTTTTCATTTTCTTTCCTATCGGGTTGAATTGATTGTGGCAAAGGTAATGTGTTTTCTAGGTTTTGTTCTTGAAGTCGACTTTTTATATTATTGATTTCTTCTTTTTCTAAATTAATATGATCCATCAATTCTTTAGTATATCTTGTAACTTGTAGATATGTTTCTTCTGATATTTCATGACTTTTGTATTGTAACTTTGCATCAAATAAAATTGATTTAATATTTTTTGTTGATCCATTCAGTTCACCAAGTCTCTCTTTTAGTTTTTCATTAATAGATTTTTCTTTTTCTTCTAATTCGTGTAGTTTCTTTTCATATTTAGCATATACAATTTCTGCATCTTCTTTCATGGTATCATCCTCTTCAACTAAATGTTGAAGAGCTTTAATTCTTTTAAGCGTTAAATTTTTTTGCCTAAATAATTTTTGTGCATCTAATCTCCATTTGGGGATGAAGATTACATAATCACCTTGTATCAATAGTTGTTCATAAGATAATTGTTTTAAACCTGGTTCACCACAATCTACACTAACAGATTCAATTGAACCATCAGTATCAGTAATAACTCCTACAACATTTCCCATTAATGTGCCATACATATCTTTAACTTGTTTACCTACAAATTCGAGCTTAAGTTCGCTCATGCAAATCCGTTAATAATTACATATAATGATAAGAATGTCAAAATAGTTATGTCATTTAGTCATATCGTTTCTTTTCCACTAGTCATATCGTTTCTTTTTCCACCAAATCATTTTAATTTTTAAATATATGGATCTAATTCTTTTATAAAAGAATATTATTAGCTATTATAACTTGTAATACAATTTCAAATGCCAAAGAAATTGTTTGTTATTGGTGTAGGACCTGGGAATCCTGATTATATCACTCAAATTGCTAAAGAAAAAATCCACATATCAAAATATATCATAGGTTATAGATATACACTTAGAACTA
>DASVEV010000233.1:0-2662 GCA_036380415.1 Nitrososphaeraceae archaeon | reverse complement strand
GCATATAATCCTGCTTTATCGCTAACTTTGAAGGTTTTCATTGCTTCTATTGCAGATATACTTAAAATTTGTACAAAATTTTCATCAATAAAACTCGATTCATTAAGATTATTTTGGGTCATGCATTCAAAAAGTTTTGTATAGATTTGATTTATAGCATCCAAGTAGTGTGGCTTACCTGTACTTTCATTCTTTAAATCCTCAAGTTCTTTAAGTATCTCTTTACACGTGGGTGTTACAGAAGAAGGTTTAACAAAATGTGTAACTATTCCTCTTTCAAATACTTTTACTAATCCTTGTTTTGCTCTTTCATCTTCTTCAAACTCTCTTGGTTTCACAACAGAAACATAAAATTGCTCTGCATCATTTACTAGACGTTCGAGAATAATCATTGATTCTATTGAGGTATCAGCAAAGAGATCTGCAAGCAAAAATGGATACTCACAAGAGATATCAAATAACAAAATCTTTGTATCTTTTGTATGTAACAATATCTTTCTTAATAAGTTTGAGAGTAGATTGCTCTTTCCTCCACCAGTAAATGCAAAGATACCAAAATGATATCGAACTAAATTATCCATATGAACATAAATAGGAATTTTTTCTGGAGAGTTTTCAAACATCTTTATTATTCCTAATTCTGGGCCTTCAGAGTTGGTACAATTATTGTTAAAAGCATCCCAGTTCATTTTTTTTAGTACTTTTTGATTATACATTTGACTAACTGTCTTTGCATTGAGAAGAAATACAGTATCTCCAATTATAGGATAAGAGAACCCTTTGACATATTCACATTTGATTTCTCCGTCATCTGTATAATTTACTAATAAATCATAATTGATTGGAATTGCACTTATTTGTATCATCATAGTAGACTTGTCATCTGTAGCCCAATCTTCAACGGATTGTTCGATAACTTCGAATTGCATTGGATAATATGTAGAATCTGATAATCCTCTCATTCCGTAATGATCAGGCCATATTCTAGATATTACAAATAAACTAAAACAATTGGTGATAGTTTGTTGGTTATTGAATTTTGATTTAAAGTTCTTGACAGCTATAATCATACCTTCTTCTAATAAACTCATAATTTCCTTATGGTATTCTACTTTAATTCTACAATCGTATTTTGCAGAGATTGGTGCATTCTCAGATGTATTATTTATTCTTGCAGGAATTACAGCACTTAATCTTCCTTTAAATTTCCCGTCAAAATCTGTAAAAATAGGAAGAATATTATTATTATTATAATTTTCTGTTTGACTCAAATCCTTGCCTCTTCTCTCTAAAGGTATTCATGTAATATACAAAGTTTTTCAGATTTTTATTGCATGCTATCAAATGACTTGTTGAATCTACAATCTTTCTAAATTCTTGATTATGCCACTTTGCTATTTTATCTGCAACAAATAAAGGTCTATTATATCCAAAAGTTTCACCTATATTCGAATGGCTCATTGATTTTAGTACAATAAGTAAAAGATTTTGAAGGTCATTTTTAATTTTGTTATTTTTAAATAGGAGAAATTTCACTTTTTCTGTACTACCGTACTCGTGCTTCATTTCTATAATATTTTCAGGTAATATAAGATCAAATTCTGGATAAACAAGTCTGTCAATAGCTAAAACATTACTTCTAAGTTTTTCATCTTGTCTTGAACTAGCTAATTGTACAAAAGATCTGAGAAATAATTGACTTTGTGTAATTTTATTTTTAATCGCCCCACTAACATATCCTCTTCTTTTTTCAAAATCTGGGATTGCCATTACAAAAGACGAGTCATATTCTACTAAACCCCAGGGTACGTTTATTTTATCAGAGTTTAACATACTCAGAACTTGAAGTAACATTCTATCAGTATTAGGTATCTTGTTCAGATTGTCAGAAATTATATCATGATTGGTCCATATATTGTTCGTTAAACAAATCGGTATTACATGATTTTTGAATTCTTGAGCTGCAGTATCTTTTGTTATTCCAATTAAAATGATTTTATTCTTCCAGCATTCTTCTATTAACATATAAAGTGTAAACAGTGTTAAAAATGATAAATCGAGTGTAGTTAACCATTTTCTCATTCCTGATTCATTATCTAAGATAAAATGCTCTTTATCTTCACCAAATATTTTTTCACTTATTATGGTAACAAGTTTTTTAACTCTGGACCATGAAAATCTGTATCTTTCAACAATTTTGTACTTTCTTTTTTTTACCTCCTCGATTATTCCCTCATCTATCGACCTGTGTATGTATCTCTCAATTCGTTTTCTTATTTTTTCATTATTGTTGATTTTAAGAAGTATCATAATTTGTCCAATATCTATTTCTTGATTTTGCTGTGATAATAAATTGAAAATTGCATATCTCAGATAATCTCCTCTTGGAGAAGGTAAGTTTAACTTATCATATATGATATTGTGTCGTGCTATTAGGATATCATTAATATCAATTGGAATGTCATCTATTTTATAATTTAGTATTGAGGAGTTGGTATTCCAAGTTTTTCTATTTGATGTGTCGTACAACAAACTAGAATACATATTTGATAAACTTCTATCCATGAATATAATGTCATACTTTTTAGTAGATGCGTATTTATAGGATAGATAAAATTCTGAAAAGGTCATGAGAAAATTGGCTATATTTGTATTGTTCATT
>DASVEV010000232.1:0-11335 GCA_036380415.1 Nitrososphaeraceae archaeon | reverse complement strand
TACAGAGATCGCTTTATCATCTCTTTATCCTCTGTAACAAATTCTAATGTAGATTCATTGCTTAATGATATGTGATTTCCGCGTGGAAGAACTGGCTCATTGTCTAAACCATTTGCAACTTGCCACATCCATGTTCCTATTTTCTTTCCAAATCTTTCTATGAGGAGTTGAACATCTGTATTTGATAGTTGACCTATAGTTTTGATATTCATTTGTTCTTTTAGAATTTTTTGTGTTTTGATTCCTATTCCTGAAATTGTTTCTACATCTAATGGACTAAGAAAATTTTTCAATTCATTAAAGTTTACTTTAGTAAGACCGTCAGGTTTTTGATAATCAGATGCAATTTTTGCAACAGATTTTGTTGGTGCTATACCTATAGATGTTAATAAGCCACTACATTTTTCTTTTATAGTTTTTTTAATTTCTTGAGCATATTCTTCTACCGTTAAATGAGTATTAGAAATTTTATTTGTACACTCTAAATAGGCTTCATCTATACTTGCTTGTTCAAAAATATCTGCATAATCTTCTAATATTTCCATAACTTCGTTTGATATTTTTTCATAGAATTTTTTGTCTACTGCATGTAATATTAAATTAGGGCACAATTCTAATGCTTTGTATAGTGGCATTGCTGATTTTATCCCAAGTTTTTTAGCTTCATAAGAACATGTTGTTACTGCACCTTTTGTGATGTTGTTATTGTTCTGAGGTGTCATTATAACCGCATGAGGTTTTCCTATTAGTGAGGGGTCTTTAATCTCTTCACAAGATGAGTAAAATGAATTAATATCGACATGTAAAATTGCTTTGCCTCTCCACTGTTTTTTTTTATTAACCATATTGACACTCTTTTTATTACTCAAATGATGGTATTAGGTTAAGATTAAACATTCATTTATGCCTATAAAAATTAAGTATCAAAAACAAAATTATAAAGAGTGTATTTATAACTCAAGAATTGTCAAACAAAAAAAGATACAAGTTCTTTCAATATTTAACGATTCTTGTTGTAATCATTTTAATAACGAAATTCGTATAATCTAACAGATATTTATTAAGAAAAACATCGTATAAGTCGTCCTGAATAGGAAAACGAAAGGGTAGGAAATGAAATGGATAAGAAAGACAATTGTGATTTGCTACTATTACTAGCAATTGTAGTGACGTGACGTACATAGATTTTGTAGAATCTTGTGTTGAATAGGGAAATAATTGTAACAGGTAACAATATTAAAAAATTATCCAACCTTTTTTCCCAAAAGTATTATGGAAAAGGTGAGGTCAAGCTTTTTTATATTTTCAATAATAAATTTATCTTATTTTAATACAGTGTGATGAATTGCTTTTGCCAATACATATATAACAAAACCCAATGAAAGCCATGAGAAAATATAAGGAATTAATTTTGTAATAATTTTTTTCATTATTTATAAAATATCTTTATGATGATTAAAATAATAAATTTTTATACCATTTTTATAAGAACAATCTTATAGCGTTATGTCAAAAATAAATTTAAAATTCTTTGGGATTTACAACGTTCTTTACTAGAAATAAATCTAGAACATAAATTAATTCTCAACTTTGATAATCTGAAAAGAGATATTATTAAAAAATAGTTTATTTAGATGCACTCACAAAAGACAAGTTTATGGATACAATACTTACTTTACAGAGGGGTATTTTTAGTAGATTTAATGCCATCATCAATTAGGCTGAAAATATTATACAAATTCATATACAAAGTTTATGTTATAATATCAACCGTAATTTTACAGTCTTTTTCTTTACACTTATATCAATCGCAGAGTTTACAAGCCATTTACAATAAATATTTAATAAGTTCATTGAACCGAAAACTAGGCTAGCAGGCATGCTTTGCTTGAGCCTCAGTGAATCTTTGTAAAACCAAAAATATTCGAATCGTTTTATTAAAAATTAGATTTTATTTTACTACTACACAAGTATAATTATTGAATATGTATTTTTAACATTTTTTCGTTATTTACTTCTATTGCTATAGTGCCTAATTATTATAAAATAATAATAACAAATAGTATTGTTTATTAATTTCAATAGCAATAACAATATAGGAATGGAATTATCTAACCATACAGATACTTACATCTTATTGGTAGATGATGAAAAAGACGTTCTTGACTTATTTAGTGAATACTTAACATCAAGTGGTTTTAATACAATTTCTTTTGATAATCCAGTTAAAGCTTTAGAATATTTTTATAAAAATACAAACAATTGTTCGGTGATTATTACAGATTATAGAATGCCGCAAATGTCAGGATTAGATTTTATAAATAAAGTAAGAGAAAAAGATACTGATTGTAAAATAAAAACGATAATTATTAGTGCTTATATAAAAGATAATATTCCTTATGATAAATCATATCTTATGAAAATTGACAAAATATTAGAAAAACCTGTATATCTTGACAAACTGAAAACAGAAATACAGCAATTACTAACTATTGATATTAAGAAAAAAATAGCATAAAATAATCGAGTTTAAATTTTCTTAAAATTAAATTTTCTCAATAGGATTTTGTTGTCAATATTCATTTACTAAAAGATATAAAAAATTAGCAATTATCCTCAATCTTAATAAATAATGCTGTCTATTGAACTAAGTTAGGCAAAATGTCCATGGCAAAAAAAAGAGTATTGATAATAGATGATGATAAGGATATTAATAATCTTTTTAAAATATATTTAGAAAAAAATGGTAGATATCAAATAGACGCTTATACAGACCCAGTAAATGCTTTATATTATTTCAAAAAAGGGCTTTATGATTTGGTTTTACTTGACTTGAAAATGCCACAGATAGATGGCATTACTATGTATAAACAATTGAAGAACATAGATAATAATACAAGTATATGTTTAATCACTGCTGATATTGCACATTTGGAACAGTTAAAGGAAAAAATTCCCAATATCGAAAAATATGTAATTTACAAGCCCATTTTATTAAAAAACTTAAAGGATAAAATTGATTCATTACTTTTCGAAAAAAATATGTTCTGTTAAATTTTTGTGATTGTTTCAAACAAAAAATCTTAAAAAACTCCCTTCTTCTTAAAATTACCTATTATACCATCTAAAAATCCTTCTCCTTACTGACCAGAATTTTCCTTTATAGTTTTTACTGCTTCTTCATATACCCTTTTTCCTTTTTGTTTATCCCCATTACAGCATTCATTAGATATTATTTCAATAACTTCATCTTCTGATATTTTTTATTGACTAGTAGTGAATTCCTTTTTTTCATCATTTGAAAAGATATCTGTTATACTAGATGGTAGCATTGATAAAAGACCTGATGCTTTGTTTGGTTCTGCATTTTGAAGAAAAAACCTTGATACTATTGTCATACCTTGTTTTGCCATACTCGATGATAGACCTAATCGAGCAATATTACCTATATAATATCATCCATATTATTAAAATAACTACAACAAAATTTTAATAGGTTTTATAATATAACCTCGAAATATAAAACGCACTTTTTTCCATGAATTTATATTTTTAGTCAATAAAGTATTATGAATCAATAAAGTATTTTGAATAAAGATTAATTAAATAAATAAAAAAGCTAAATAAAAGTATGTTAATTCCCACACATGACAAGTTCAAATCCCGGTGGCCGCAATATATAGAAGAGTAAATTATAATAATATTTAGTTTAAATTACTAGTAATTATTATCATTTTATTTTATTCATATTATATAAGATTTTAATAAATAACAATAAATTAATACAAAAGATATTTTTATGCCAATTTTAGGCTAATTCTACAGTATGTATTATATTTTAATTCTATTTCTAAGAAATATAAAGTAAAAAAATTATTAATTTACTTGACTAAATATATGTATATCGCTATCAATTCCATCTGCTATGTATACATTACCATTAGAATCTATTGCAATACCAACCGGACCTTGAAGAATGTCAGAAATTGGACCTTGATTGCCAAATTGAGTAATATATCCACCATCTCTATTGAATACTTGTACACGATTGTTACCATTATCTACTACGAAAATATTATCAGAGGAATCAATTGCTAATTCAATAGGTGTATTAAATTCTCCGTTACCGGTACCTGATTTACCAAATTTCATTATAAAATTACCATTTTTGTCAAATTTTTGTACTCGTTCGTTAAAAGAATCAACTACAAAGATATTTCCAAGTGAATCTATTGCTACATCAGTTGGATTCAAAAATTTTCCGTCACCAGATCCATAAGTACCAAATTTCATTATAAAATTACCATTTTTGTCAAATTTTTGTACATTATTGTTTTCTCCAAAATCAGTTGCATAAATATTATTTTCCTTATCTACACCTAGTCCACCTGGAGTGATAAATTCTCCATCTCCCAGGCCAAAGGAACCAAATGAATCTATAAACTTTCCATCACTACTATATTTTTTAATTGCATAGGTAGGATTTCCAAAATCAGCAATATAGATATTATTGTCAGAGTCAGCAGTTAAACCAGTTGGATTAGTGAAAAATTGAGGACCACTACCTAGTATACCGAAACCAAGGATAAATGATCCGTTATTTGTAAATTTTTGAATCATATTTGAACGACCGGTAAAGTCAGCAACATAAATATTATTTTCAGAGTCAGCAACAATTCCACTAGCTTGGTTAAATTGACCAGTAGCAACACCTTTTGATCCCCATTTCATTTTGTGTTCATATTCTGTTGTTGTTGCTGTTGCAAATGAAGATTGGTATGTCACACTACTACCATTTAAAATCAAAAATGAAAGTAAAACGGCCATACCACTAAAAAAAACAGTATTTTTAAAATTCATACTTTGTTAACAAAATAAATTATATATTAACTATTCCTATAATTACTAAAATTACTACAATTAAAAATAAAAAAATTTATTTGAGATCGTTTAGGATTTCTTTTTATATTGTTCACTCTCTTCTAAAGGAATACCATACAGTGGGTCATCACCAAAGTGATTATCTATTTTATTTGGATCAATGTTTATTATACCAAGACTATTATTCATTACTTGAATGCTTATAGGAACTTCAGTAACTGGTCCTTGAGGCATACTAATAGTTTCTGTCCCGTTAAATATTGTACTGTTTTTATTTTGGTTCAAAGTATCGGCTAAGACAAAATTAGTCATAGTGTGAGTATGTTTTGATGTCCCATCAGTTTTGATCATTTCAAATGACGCATCAAAAACAGTTGAATTACTCGTAGCTTCTTGAGTTTGATTCGATAAATTTGTCTTCCAAATGCCAGATATTATCCATACTGGTTTTCCATTTTCATCTTCTACAATACCTATTGTTCTTCCAAACAAATAATCTCCTTTTACTAAATCTGCAGGAATTCCCATTATTACATCTACATTAAAAGAAAATAACAATAACCCACTAGCTACTATTGTAGTAGAGAAAATCATAATAGATCTTATTGTGATATTTTTGCCTAAAATTTTTGTCAACAAATTATTCTGGTTACATTGTTCTTATTACTTTTTCGCTTCTATTACTATATTATCACTTTCATCAATAAATAATATTTATTTCAATGATATAGAAGTATCTAAATCGTGAAATTAATAATATTTTTTGAAACTTTCATTATTAATGACTATTCTAGTTATCTAACAAATTAACTGGCTATATAATATTAAATATCTTAGATTTTTCATAAGCAAATTCATTAGATTTTTATACCAAATAAACTAAAAAGTATTATCTTTTGTCTTCAAATGTAAATATACCCAAGTTGCCTGCAAAAAATAAAAGTGAATTAACAGAACAAGTGTTTCAAGCTATAGTAGATAGTGGAGAAACAGGAATATTTCAAACAGAACTTTGCAAATCGTTCTCTATAGACAGCAGAGACGGGTCAAGATTGGTTGGAAATCTTGAAAAACAATCCCTTATTTCTAGAGAAAGAATGTTATTCAAAGGCAGGTGGACTTATAAATTAATAGTAAAAAAAATACCTCAATTAAAAGAAGCAGATAGGAGACCCATTGAGATTGCTAGTGTAGAAGGAGCTCCATGTTTTAGTTGTATTTATCAACATTTATGTTCTACAGAGGATGAGACAAGCCAATACAGTCCTGCAAAATGTAACTGGATTGAGCAATGGGTTATTCTTGATACAAAAAAAAGAGGACTATCAAACCAGCTATAGATTTAACAAAAAAATTCCATTATTTTATTATCTAAAAATTAAAGAACATCACTGAAGTCTTTTTCAAGAATAACAAATGCAGATTCTATTTGACTAGATCCATTAACATTCCATCTTATACTATTTATTGAATCTGATGAATTGCTTATTAATTTTTCAATTACATCCATATTCATATCAGATGGTTGAAGAATAATAGCAGATTTTAAAGTAGCGGTTTGCCCAGGAGAAAACTGTGGCCTACCATTTAATGGAATATCTTCATAAGATAAAACACCATGACCTAATAATTTATTATCTCCAAAAAGATCATATTCAACTTTTGATGTTGTTGCACTTTTGTCAGAAGGATTATAAACATCAAAAAGTAAGGATAGCTCAATTTTGTTAGTATTATTTGAAAGATTACTAATATTAACAGCTGCTAGGTTAAAATCAATTACATTCACATCAGGAGCATTAATAAAATATTGGATTCGTGGAAGGAAAATAATAGTAATCACTAAAGCACCTATTACTCCAAAAAGTACTATTCTTCTTTTACTAAGGAACATATATTATAAATACAGTTTCAAAAAAAGAATTAAAATGTTTCTTAATTTTTATTATCATATAGCACTATAAAGATACATTAAAGTGATTAGATGGTTTAAACTAACACTGTTGAACTATGAGTATACTTGATGGTTTTATTATATGGATTCACTTATTATCTGCAAGTATTTGGGTTGGTGGATCAATCTTTATAGGAATAATTCTTGCTCCCATGTTAAAGCATATTGGAAATTCAATGGAAGAAAGAATTATTATTATGATTAAAATTGGTAGAAGATTTAACAATATTGCATTTCCTTCATTTATTATTTTGATCTCAACAGGATTGTATAATTCAAGATTTTTTTTTGAATATCCGTATAATTTTATTGAAACAGATTATGGAATTTTGTTGTTGATAAAAATTGTATTAGTAATTATTACTTTTGCAATCTATATTATCCATATTAAAAGTTTCGGAAAAGAGACAGAAGCAAGAATTATTGATAATAGAGGATCAGAATATATTAGTATAATCCGTTCAAAAATTATTAACTATGGAAGATTAACTGTGATTCTCTCTATAATAATCTTGTTACTAGCGGCTTTTCTTGATGCAGGTATAAAATTTAGTTGATGTCTAACCAATAAATTATTATTCTAAATCATTATATAATTTTAAAAAAATTTTGCATTAACCTATAAAAATAAAAATTTAGTTAGAAAAAATATATTCTCTTAATCCAGCCTTATCAGCTGTATTACCACCTATTTTTACTAAAACAAATTCATTATTAGAATTTGAAATTGGTTCATTCATTTTTCCTTCATTTGAATGAAGACGGATGTAGTCCTGCATATCCAATTTAGAACGATCGCCTATTTCTCTTTCTAAATTCATATCTTTAACAATTTCCTTATAGGTGGATTGTATAACACCACTAAAGACCATAGCACTACTACCGCTTCCATATGATCCAAATCCGATTCTTTTATTTTCTAAATCAATATTTTTCTTATATTCGAACTCTAATAAACTTCTTAATCCCATATACATGGATGCGGTGTAAAGATTCCCTATTATAGCTGAAGCTTCAAGAGAGCTAGCCATTTTTTGTTCAAAAACTTGTTTGAAGAAAGAAGTACGCATAAACGCTTTCCTAAACTTGTCATCTTCTTTCATAAAATCCTTATCAGCTAAAATGGATTCAATTGTTCCACGAGGATCCTTAGGAGTAGGTTCATCCATTCCTACTTCTTCTATTATTTGTTTCCATCTTGGTAGACATCTCCATTCGTGTCGTAGTAGATATGCTAATGCTTTTTCACCCATTTTTCGATAAGGTAAATGTACACTAATATAATCGATTTTATCGGTTATGGATTCATCTTCTTGCAATTGAATTAATTTAGTTTTAATTGCTTTTTCTCGATAACTATCAAAGGCTTTTTTGATTTGAATAAGATACAAATAATTAGAATAATTTCCATTAACTAAAGGAGTTTCACGTCCAAAAGGCCTATAAAAATCATACTCATTTTTAATTATTGTAGAAGTAACTTTAGGATCAAAAACAACTAATCTGGGATTTTCCTTTACTAACATAGCTATTGCACCAGCTCCCTGCGTATACTCTCCAGCTGATCCTAAATCATATTTTGCAATATCACTTACAATAACAATAGCAGCTCTATCATTATTTTCTTCAGCTCTGATCCAATTAGCATTGTCATATAATGCATAGGAACCACTTACACAAGCAAACTTACATTCTATTCCGCCAGCATGTTCAAAAGATCCATCACCGTAAATCTGCTCAAGCATTCCAATTACAAAAGAATTCATAGCTTTTGATTCGTCTAATGCTGATTCAGTTGCAACATACATTCTACCAATATCCTGTGGTTTAAGATCATTTTTTTGCATTAATTTTAAACAAGCATTTGCTGCCATACAAGCAGGATCCTGATTAGTATCAACCATAGCCATTTTATATATTCCTATCCCAATTTCCAGTTTATGAGGATCTATACCTCTAGCTATTGCAAAATCCTTTGAATCGATGTATAACTTTGGAACATAAAGTGCCATATCATCAATACCAACAGGCATAAAATTCAATTTGCTAAAAGACATTTAAACGTACTTGTGATTATTATTAAGTTTTTTTACTAAAAATAGTCTATGTTATTTTATAGCTAAGATCTATTATATCAATCGGTTATCTCTTAGATTATGCATTAGAAGTTTTTTATTACATTATAAAAATTATCTCGTTCTGCAGCATAATATCCAGCTTGTTTAATAGATTCAATAATCTTAATAGAAGTAAGTTCAGTTGATCGTGCTCCTGTTGCACTAACTACCTCTTCACCGATCAATGTTCCACCAAAATCATCAGCACCAAAATGAAGAGCCAATTGTGCCATTCCAATTCCATTTGTAAGCCATGATGATTGAATGTGAGAGATTAGCCCATAAAACATAATTCTTGATATTGCAATCATTTTTAGTAGCCTTAATCCTCCAGAAGAATATTTAGCAATTCCTTCTGTTTGCATTTGAGTGTTATTAGGTTCAAATCCCCAAGGAATAAAAGCTATAAATCCATTAGTTTTTTGTTGTAATTCAGATATTTTCATTATATGTTGTGCTATATCATCATCGGTTTCTACAGTTCCATACATCATTGTTGCGGAAGACTTGATTCCAAGATCATGTGCATCCCTCATTATATTTAACCATTGATTACTTTTTATCTTAAGGGGGCTTATTACTGATTTTACTTTATCATTAAGAATTTCTGCTCCTGCTCCTGGTAATGATTCCAATCCTGCATCTTTTAGTCTAGATAGGACTTCCTTGATACTACTTCTTTCAACTTTAGATATCATATCAATTTCAGAAGCAGAAAGACCATGAATGGCAATTGACGGATAAAATTTTTTTATTTCATTGAATATTTCTTCATAATATTCAATAGATAAATTTGGGTTATGTCCCCCTTGAAAAAGAATTTGAGTAATTCCAAACATTTCTTTTGACAAGGCGATTCTCTTCATTATGTCTTTGATGTTGTGTGTATATGATTCTTCATGGCCAGGAGGTCGATAAAAAGCACAAAATTTACAGTAGGTTACACAAACATTAGTATAATTCAAAATAATGTTATTTATAAAAGTGGCTGTATTACCAAAAAGAATTTTTCTAAGAGTATTAGCAATAAGGCCAATTGTATATACGTCATCAGATTTTACTAATTCCTTACAATCATTAAGATTTAGTCTCTCTCCGTTTAATACATTATTTAAAATATATCCAATTTCCGATTTTGAAACAATATAATTTAAACTATTTTGCAATTGAAAATTATAGCTTGATTATTCTATTTATTCTTTACAAGAAAATATATCTTCTGTAATATAGAAGAATATATATCAATTAATAAATTAATTTATTTAACTAAATTGATTACTAATAGTATTAATAGCATTATATCACAACCTACACAAGCTATTGAAAAAGTATTATCTGGAGAGGAATTAACGTATAATGATGGTTTACAATTATTTGAAGAAAATCTATTCTTATTAGGTTCTGTTGCTGATCAAATCAGAAGAAAATCAAAAGGAAATACAGTGACTTTTGTTTCATCATATTATTTAAATTATACTAATGTTTGTGCAGCAAGTTGTTCTTTATGTGCTTTTTATAGAAAAGGGCATGAAGACGATGCTTATACATTAACTAATGAACAGATTATTGAAAGAGCTAGAATAGCTATAGTACAAATGGGTGCTTCAGAATTACACATAGTTGGAGGATTTCATCCAAAACTTGGCTTGGAATATTATGAAAACATGATAAAGAATATAAAAAAGGAATTTCCTTTTGTAAAAGTTAAAGCTCTTACTCCTGCAGAAATTTTTTTCATATCTAAATTAACCAAAAATTCAGTTAAAGAGATTTTATTAAGATTAAAAGATTCTGGTTTGGATGCTCTTCCTGGAGGAGGCGCAGAAATCTTTAGCTCAGATATAAGAAATATTATTGTAAGAGGAAAATGCTCAGGAGAGGAATGGCTTGATACAGCTAAACAAGCTCATGAAATTGGTTTGAAAACTAATTCTACTATGCTTTTTGGACATATTGAGAAGCCAGAGCATATAATTGATCATATTATAAAAATTAGAGAGCTTAATAAAAAAACTCATGGCTTCAATACTTTTATACCACTTAAGTTTAGTCTAGAGAATACTGAACTAGAGAAGAAAAAATTGATTGTTAGAGAAAGTCCCTCTACTTATGACTTAAGAATAATAGCTATTGCTAGATTGTTATTAAAAGATGTTTTAGATAATATATCAGTTTATTGGGTTTCTCTAGGTAAAAAAATAGCACAAGTAGCACTGACATATGGAGGTAATGATTTAGTTGGTACAGCTTTTTCAGAAGAAATATTTCGTGCTGCGGGAAAAGCTAGTGGTATATCAATACAGGAACTTGTAAATTTGATCAAAGAAATAAAAAGAGAACCTGCTCAACGAGATACATTTTTTAAAGTAATAGAAAAATACTA
>DASVEV010000231.1:0-3288 GCA_036380415.1 Nitrososphaeraceae archaeon | reverse complement strand
GCATATCTTGCATCAATACTATCAAGTGCATCTATAACAACATCAAATCCTTTAACTATATTTTCTGCAGTGTAACTAGTAATTGAAATAGGAAGAGCTTCAATCTCTACATTAGTATTCCTTTTTTTCAAATGTTCTATTGCTGCTTCAACTTTGACTTTTCCAATATCTTGTTCAGTATACAAATGTTGTCGATGCAAATTAGATATTTCAACTACATCTCTATCTACAATGCGGATCTTTCCAACACCCATAGCAGTTAATTGAGTTACAACCGGATTTCCAATTCCACCGACTCCAACAACACAAACTTTGGAGTTTCTAAGTTTTTCCATTCCAAGAAATCCTATTTCTTCTAACATTATTTGTCTAGAATAACGTTGGATATCTTGACTACTAAGTTCTATACGCTCAAATTTTGTTTCATTTGCTCCTCCAGCTACTGCAGGTAGTATATAAATTGAATCACCATCTTTAAGTGATGTTGTCATTCCATCTTTGTTAAAGCGCATATTTTTCCCATTTATATAGATATTTATGAGAGCTCGAGGTTTGCCGTTAAGATCTAATACTCTACGTTTAAAATCATCACCTAAATTATCCGATGCCTTATTAAAGGCATCATGTAAATCCTGTACGTCTAATAATATTTTTTTTTCTCCAGAACCTTTATTTAAAACAGATGGAATTATAAATTCAATTTTTGCCATTTATATCTTCACTTTTATTTCACATATATTATTCATATTATTATTTTTATTATCTAATTATTGTAGAAACCATTTGGACATCGGGTTTAACAGTATAGGGTTTTGGCAGCATGTTTATTATAGCTTCAGTAGATTTGAGACCATTACCAGTAACATAACAAACTATATTTGCATCCCGGTCTATCTTACCACTTTCAACTAATTTTTGAAGGACAGCTACAGATACGCCACCGGCGGGTTCTGTGAAAATACCTTCAGTCTTCGACAATTTAAGTATCCCCTCAATTATTTCTTGATTTGTAGCTGTTTCAGCAATACCATGATATTGCTTTAGCCTTTTTAAAACATAAATTCCGTCTCCTGGATCCCCTATAGCAAGGCTTTTTGCAATAGTATTCGGTTTTTCTACAGGAAATATTTCATTGCTATCTGATTTAAAGGCGTCTACTATTGGTGAACATCCATGAGGTTGTGCAGCAATAATCTTTAAATTAGAAACATCATTAACCAATCCTATTTCACATAATTCCTCAAAGCCTTTACAAATTGCATTTAACATTGCACCACTACCAACAGGAATTACTAGATAGTCTGGTACTTGCCAATTAAGTTGCTCTGCTACTTCATAAGCAAGGGTTTTTGATCCTTCAACATAATATGGTCTCATATTAATATTCACTATACCTATTCCTTTTGAGTCTCCAATTACCGATGCTACCCTATTGGCATCGTCATAAGTTCCATCTACAGCAACAAATTCTGCACCATAAGATAATGCCTGAGAGATTTTTACAGGTTCTAAATCAGCAGGCGCAAATATATAGCAAGGAAGTCTAGCCACTGCAGCATGCGCAGCAGTAGCAGATGCAAGATTTCCTGTTGAAGCGCAGCCTACGGCTTTTAGATTAATTTCTTTTGCTCTAGATACAGCAACACCTGCAGGCCTATCTTTGAAAGAGAAGGTTGGATTGACAGAATCATTTTTAATGTATAAAGATTTTAATCGCAAATCTGTACTAAGATTAGTAGATTTTTGTAAAGGAGTAAAACCTGAATTAATACTAACTATATTATTTTTATCTCTTATTGGTAAGAGTTCAAAATACCTCCAATAGGTTTTTTCTTTTCGAGATTCAAATAATTCTCTTTTTATATTATTAGGATAAATATATTTAACGTCCAGAGGTCCAAAACAATCTTCGCAAATGTATCTAAATTGAGGTTTATATTCTTTTTTGCATTCCCTGCATATCAAAGACTGTATTATTCCCATTTATAATAATGCAGTTAAAATACATTATAAATAAGGTTCTCTAAACATAAATTTAGTGTCACTATAATTTCATATTATAAATAAAATAGAATGTTGAAACGAAATAATACGATATTATTCTTTCTTATACTAATTATATAAAAATATTATTAATTATAATATACTTTTCAATAATTTTTATCTTTTAGAACATTATGAAAACAAGAAATATTTCCAGTATGACATACAGGTTTATTGGAATTTACAATATACAATAATGCATCAGCATCACAATCAACCATGATTTTCTCTATAGGTTGGATATTTCCTGATTCTTCACCTTTCATCCATAATTTTTTATGGGAAGTACTCCAAAACCATGCATTGCCAGTTTTGATAGTATTTTCAAGAGCCTCTCTATTGACATATGCAAGCATAAGAATATCTTTAGTCATTTGATCTTGAACTATTACTGGTAATAATCCCCCACGTTTTGTAAAATCAAGATCTTCCAACACTTTAAATTGCATAATCTTTTATTTTAATATTCAATATAAAAAAGTAATTATAAAATATCAGTTAATATTATTTTTAATTTTTCTTATCCTCATTCATTTCAAGAAGAAATTAAATTTATTTAATGATTTAATCTTATTTAGAAACGTTGATGAACTCAGATACAAATGACACTAATATTCTGCATATAGGGTTAGATGATACCGATTCAACATTTGGAAGATGTACTACTCATTTAGCTTTCAAAGTTACATCTTATCTTAGCAAAAAAAATGTGAAATTTCTAGATTATCCTTTGTTAATAAGATTAAATCCCAACATTCCCTGGAAAACTCGTGGAAATGGTGCTGTTTGTTTGAGAATAGTGACTAAAGCTAAAAATAATGAAAATATAATTGATTTTATTAAAAATGAGCTAGAAAAAAATTCTGAAATCGATAAAGGCGCTAATCCAGGATTGGTCTGTTTGCAAAGCAAAGAGATTCCTGATGAAATTAAAGAATTCCATAGACTTGCAATGTTTGATATACTTAGTAAACAAAAAGCAACAAAACTAGCACAAAAATATGATTTAAAATATTTTAGTTTTGGAAATGGTCAAGGACTAGTTGGAGCTATAGCTGCTATTGGATGTTTATTAAATTCAGATCATACATTTGAAATATTAGCATATAGAAAAATTAAAAATTGCGGAACTCTTAGAATAATTGATCCAAACAATGTTATTCGGCTCCACGACACAACATTCCCCTCTACATATAACAGTTATGATTACATACATAAACGAGTTCTTATACTACCACATGGACC
>DASVEV010000230.1:0-3150 GCA_036380415.1 Nitrososphaeraceae archaeon | reverse complement strand
TTACTCTTTTGTTACTATTTTCATCATGAAAAATGAAACCATTTTCATTTTTAGTTTCAAGGTTCTTAATAGATGAACCTAATTGTTTCTCAGTAAGGGTAAAAATATTTTCTCTTTTAATATTATATGTAGGATAACTGACAATGTCGGTTATTTTATATTCACTATTATTGGAAAATTTAAAATTTTCGGCTATAGAGGGAAACGATCTCAGAACTCTATAAATATTATCTCCAATAATAATTTCATTAGGAATAGATAAAGAAGAATTTATTTTTGAACAAAGATTTATAGTTGATCCAAATAAATCTATTTGACTATATTCTCCCATTGAAGCTAAATCTACCAAACCATAATCTATACTAATTCTATAGTTGAATGGGGGTAGATACTGCCTCGTTAATTCTTTATTAATATTATATCGCTCGTCGAGAATATTAAAACTACAATCAATAGCTTCTTTAAAGGCATCAATATTTTTATTATATGAAGTTTTAGGAAAGTAAAATAATAAACAATCACCAATATTTTTAAGAACCTTTCCGCTATAACTTCTAACATTTTCCGATACTGAATTTATAAATGTAGAATAGTATCTTCTAATAGATTCTAAATTATCCATTGTAATGGTATTTTTAGTTGAATCTACCAAATCAATAAAACCTATACAACATTTTATCGAATTGCCAGAAAATTTAATACCTTTAGATGAAAAATTTTTCATTTATTGTAGCCTCCAAAATCGTAATCACATGAAGTACTTATATTCATAAAGATCTTAACCTTGTAATATTTATTATCTATGACTATGATACGACCCGTAACAGCAATAATTAATGACATATTTGTTCAGCTAATCTAAGATTTGATATCTGAAAAGTTTTCGCTAACTGTTCTATATAGAGGAGAATGAAAAACGTGAGAAGTTAACATTGTTGAGCCAAGTACCAAATATGTTAAATAACAATAGTAATATATGAATGCTAAAAAAACAAATGGTTATACTATTTTTCTTATATCTTTATTTACAGCAAAATAAATTTGCTTCATAAAAAAGAATGAATACAGAACTCCGAAAATTTTGGAGAATTAGACTACTTTAATAAAGTTAAATATCTAAAAAAGCTTTCTAAATTGTAATGTGGTTTTTATATTCGTTTATAAGATGGAGATGGAAAAGTAATTTTAATTGGATGTTTAAAAGCAGAATGAACCGTAATCATTTCTCCAATATTTAATCTTGTAATATTATTTTTTGTGAAATCATCTAAAAATGAATACCATAAGGTTTGTAATTCTGATAGTCCCTTTGTATTACTGGATCCCCATATTGCATCTATATCAATAGCAGAATATGGTATTACTTTTTTCTTCATAGATGATTTGTTCCAGACAAAATTGGGATCTAAATTCATGACCCGTTATTAATTGACTTTAAAAAATGAGAAGAATAGTAGTAAGTAGAATTTTGAATCTTGATTTACTTTTGTGAAGTTTTCTCTAAAGTAGGTTTTGTATATGTAAGATATACACTTTCATCCAACAATGCTATTGAGATTTGAATTGTATTATCATTCAATTCCTTTTGTTTTTTTAAGAGATATTTTGCTCCCTTTTTTTCAAATGCTTTATTTAATTTTCTTGATAATTTTTCTAACTCTGGAAAGAAGACATTGTTCATTGCTGAAGGTGGGTTAGCGTTTCCGTTTGATGGGGTATTAAAAAGTGTATATTCAAATGTTTTATTAGGTTGAAGTTTTGGATTTGGAATGTCTATCTGTTTGTCATATTTGACTCTATCTTCTGATAATGAAGTATATATACCCGGGGCATTAGAATTACCAGTAGATTTCTTTTTGTTTATATTTTTTTGTTTTGCCAATAATTATATCCTCTTAACAGAAATATAAAAATATTTTTAAATTGAGAATAAATCATAAATATTTTAATTTTAATTGTATTCAAAATAGCAAGTTTATCAAAAGATTTTGTTGAATCTATAGAATATACCTACTGGTATATAGATTATTATAATATATATTGTAAATGCTGATTAATCATAGAATCTTAATAATAATTACAAATCATTGACCTCTGTCTTACATACATCTGGGGAGTAATTTTTTCTTTCATAACTTGATGATTTACTTTCTCCGGATAAGTTATGAAACCATTATCACCTCCTTTGATATAGTTATTTCTCTTCTTTTAACATCTTTGATAAAAAATAAGGATAACCAAATGAATTAGGTTTTTTAGTTATTTTAAAGTCGGGATACTGATTGAATAACTCTTCTATTGTTTTATTAAAAGTTTTGTTATTAGTTATATAATCAACAATATTAGTAAATTCAGGTATTTTGTTGTTTAGAAACCAATCAAATCCCAATGTAGACCAGACTTGCTCTTTCACATTTATTTTTGTAATTTCTATAGAGCATTGTATGTCGGTTGTGTTAGATAATGGAACGTGAATAAGTTGATTATCTAAAATCTTGTATTTTCTTATTAGCCTTTTTTTGTCTATTTTCATAGAAGAGAATCTATCGTATAGGTTGTCTATTTTTGTATTTTCGTTAATATGTAAATCATTCCAATCATATCTAATCCAATATTCTAATGATCCTTGAATATTGTTATCATTCAAAGAAAAATCAATGTTATCTTTTCTAATTTTTACTTGTAATTGTTGTCTACTGAATTTTACTCCTAAATCGTCTGATTGGGTAGTTAAATAGTAATCTACTCTAGGTTTCTCTTCATAATTTTCATTGCCTGGTAAAAGATCTGTAAACCATTGGTATATATCTATAGGTAATACACCTTTGAAGAACCATCTTAATTCTAATGATCTTAACATAATAGTAAATAATTACTATTATATAAATTACATTTATTATTTATATTTGTGGTATACTATGATATCTTTATCTTCACTAGTGGGATATTATCCTTTTATTTTATTTCCGAATACTGATTTATACAAAACTTTACCATAGTAAAAGAGAATGTAAAATAAAATATGAACTATTATTGTCTATATATTTCCTTGAAAAATTAGAATAATAAGGTAAAAAAAATAATTTAATCAATAATCAATTATTAATTTGTATAATTCTTTTTTGTTCTTATTATCTTTTACTTTTGTAT
>DASVEV010000229.1:0-5728 GCA_036380415.1 Nitrososphaeraceae archaeon | reverse complement strand
CAATAATGTTAGGATTATTCGCTTTAATTGGATTTATTATTCTTGTTTATTCGATATTCGTAGCAGTCATGGGTGAACCACTAGCATCAGTAGCAGATACCGTATTTATTGCTGCATTAATTGGGTCTTTTACTTTGGTAGCAACTCTAGTAAGCCATCTATATATCAAAAGATAAAGAGTATACATCTTTATTTTTTGTTCTTATTATTGCTAAAGTTCATTCGCTTCAAGGATTAGAGTTAGATTTTGCATTCTAAATAATCTTCATCTTATCCTAAGAGTATTTGATATAATGGATTTATTCTAAAAGCTTTTCATAGTTATTGCTAGACAAACATTCCCATAATGAGCAAAAAAGCATATGACTTATATAAATACTATAAATTAACCAATTCACCTCACAATAATATTTTGTAATCCATTGGATTAGTAGTATAAAGAGGTATAGTATATTATAATTATAAATCTTATAAACTCAAATTATTTTATTTTTTAAAACAATAATCAATATTTCTTATTATTCGTCATTATAATTCTTTATAATAATAAATAACTACTATATAACTTTAGAAACCAAGATTATGATTAATTAGAAATCAATAGCCAATACAATACAGATCATTCTGAATCTAAAATTTTAGATCTTGCTCTAATATTATGGTTCTAACTTTTAATAATAAAGAAATGGACTAGTTATAATTTTGAATTATTAATATATCTCAAAATAGCAAAGGTTAGATTAGAGCAGCAATGATCTAATAACCTGTTGTAACCCAAGAATTGTTCAATTCTATTTCCATATAAATTTTTTAATAAAATTAGAAAATGAAATTGGTTAATGTGCTGTAATTTCTATAACAAATTACATCAGGTTATTTTTTTATTAAGATTTTTAATAATACTTTATAAACCAAAAACGCAAACTAAATACGCAGTCATATTTTATTAAATGCATGGTATCTACTAAACTTCTAAAGTTAAAAGTAGAAATGGACATTGATATTCCTACTGATCTTATTGAAAGCAAGAATAGACTTAAATTAATTGAAGAAGGGATAATAAAGAGTATATGTAAGGGGTTATATGAAGAAGGAATTTCATTTCATATTAGAAATTTTAATTTCGAATTGAATGATAACGTTAAAAACTAGCATAACAGAGACAATTAATTAAAAACAAAATAAACCAAATCATCTCTAAAATTAATAAGCATTTCCATATCCTTAACCTAAAGTTAAAGTATTATGATTAATCTTAAATGAACAAAATAATCTTTTAAAATTTACTTTTGATTTTGAAAAACTTCCAAAGGATCTTAAGAAGAGAATATTATTTGTATTAATAATACTTAATTTGAAGGGAGCTTCTAATTTAATTTTTGTGAAACCGTTGTATTTATTCTTATTGTAAATACTATTTAGAAAAAAGATGCAAACTAAATAATTCTTTACCTCCTATTCACTTATTTTATTAGATATATATTTTATTAAGTTTATTCTTATGAAATTAAGAACTTAAATAGTTTTATAGGATAATTATTAATAAATAAGAACAATGAGAATTTAAAAATCATCTTATTTACTTTTGTAACTGACTACTAATATACAGTAGATCTATTTTAAAAGATGATTTAAAGATATGATAGCTATCTATATATCCTAATTTTATTTTTGTTTGTTACTACATTACTGGTTATTATATTTGCCCTGCAAGATGATTCGAAGTTTCTAAATTAGAGCTAAAACTATCATCACTAGCACAGTCTCAAATCAGTTTTCATAATAGCAACGAATACGATAAACGATAATGGAGGCAGCAAACCACACCTGATTTTATAATAAATCTGCTGGGAACCCCTGCAATTCCACCCTCTTTTCCCACGTCTTAATACCGCAAGTCCAAATTGATGCAATATTCTGTTTCAGTAAATAATATTCAAGGTTATGAAACTGTTCAACAAAATCATTGTCAAGGTCAGATCAAAGATAAGGAGATTAAAACTTGCTTAACTACTATATATGATTCAACAAAACCTCTTTCAATACCATCCTCACAACCCATTGGAGGAGCAGACCAATCGGCAACAGCACAACCACCAGCACCATTATCGCCCCCACAAACTGAAGGAGGAGGAGCTGAGGGTGGTACAGGAGGAGGTTCAGGCAACCTTCTTCCTAGCACTCCATTCAACTTTACAGGAAATGGTGACTTTAGAGATAATACTAACACTGATGAAAACATGGCAGCAAACAATCCAGAGGTTGTTTTGATACTTGGTGATTTTTCATATAATGGAATTGCTGCACAGTGGTGGTCTAAAAACATGGATGCTCTTAACAATTTCAATGTTATTAGAGCTCTTGGTAATCATGATGATCCAAATGATGATTTCCTTAATTTATGGCCAATCAATGGAGGTAAATGGGAATTTATTTACAAGTTAAGTAATGTTCCTTTTGTTGCTTTTGATACCGAAAACAATGATCATCAACTGTTTATCCATTATTAGCACAGACACAGGCAGACCCAACTCTAGACCACATTATTCCTTTTGGTCACAAGACAGTATTAACCCCAACTTCAGGAAACCCATAGAAACCAGATGCTGACATAAGATATTTTGATGTGTTTAAAAATTATGATAAAATCAGAATGATATTGAGAGGGCATAACCACTCTTACGCTAGAATGAATGTAGTTCCAGGGACAGATTTTGTTTATGTGACTGTTGGAAATGGAGGAGCTAATCCACACCAAGATTCAGGAGAATCAGGTTCTCCACCAAAACAATATGTCCGTTTGAATGGAGCTCTGCACTGAAGTGTTAATAACGATATGATGAGCTGTAAGATGATATCAAATGAAGGAACAAGAAGGGACGAATTTACAATAACACCTAGTAATCCTCCAGCATCAGATCAAAAGCCAGCTCTAGTTCCAGGTGGAGCAGATTCAATTCAACGCTCAATGATACAACAAATCCCATCAATAGAAAAGCAATCACAACTGGGTTTCTTTTTTCGATTACCACTCCCTTCGTTAGCATTAGAAAATAAATGACACTACATCAACAATAACATCACTAAAGATCACTATGTAATGGTTTCAATTGTATTATATTGACTCTTAACTATGATATGAGTACCAAGAGTGATTGACTACTATCAATATTTATAAAATACACTTAGATACCATATTAGTATAATCCAATTGATTATATTAAACCATTATAACGTCGATAATAATCTGCTTTATGAAATTAATGTTGAATAAAAATGACAAGAAGGTTTGAAAAAAAATTGGTATAACTAATATAAGAAAAGAAATCTACAATGCTATATGATAAAGAAAGAATGTATAAACTGTAATATCTCCGATATATTCCACAAATTGCATGTCTTGTTTGCCATAAGTACGGTAAAATTTTTATTTTAATGATTGTTTATGAAATTTCCTAATTTTTTCAAGATTGGCTTAATTGGAAGAATGACAAGAGGTTTTCAAAAAGTGAAAATGTATAATAAAGTAGTGTGTCCCATATGTATTAAATATACAAAAAATCATGTGATAAATCACTACAATTCAAAATATTTATGCTTGAAATGTTATAAGTCATTAGAAAGACGAGGAGAATTAAATGAAACAGTCGGAGGAGGTCTAGCGGAATTGGTTCAAACAAAAGATGACATTTAAACAGCTGCTTATTTAAATAAATATCGAAATTGAATTCTTTAATTCATACTTTGGTCTCGATTTATTACTGAATATATCAAAAATGAGTAAAAATTCAAAGAAAAGAATAGCAGCGTACTTATGAATTGTATCTTTCATCTCATTAATTTACTAAGTTAGAATCATGGATAAAGATATTTAATATTCCTCCTAACCGTACAAAATAAAAGTACTATTGTTTCATGATAAATATAAGAAAATTAGCTTATTAATCATAACAAATGACATCTTTAATAGATAGGAAAAATAAAAATTATCGTAGCCAATACTAATAACTATCTTAACAATAGTTATATAATTCTCTTTAACAAAAAGAAATTATCAGATATACCAATTACAAATTAAATAACCAAAAAAGTTTTATTAATTT
Organism: Nitrososphaeraceae archaeon; assembly: GCA_036380415.1. Taxonomy (GTDB): domain Archaea; phylum Thermoproteota; class Nitrososphaeria; order Nitrososphaerales; family Nitrososphaeraceae; genus TH1177. Next base: position 1,625 of record DASVEV010000229.1, on the reverse strand, counting down.
CATTATAAAAGAATAGATTTCCATTACGTTCATTCAAGGAACATGTAAATTGTAGTAAACAAATAGTCTAGTAATCTTTAGAAATAACAGAACCAACAATATTCATCAATTTAGTAAAAGATCCACTTTCTAGAGAAAAAAATTTAGCCACCGAAGAGAATAATGATTTCTATATTAAATGATTCTATGCGGCAATATATATGTAATAAGTGCGGTAAACCGTTTCTTACAAGAGAGGACTTTATTCATTAAGACTTTGAAGGCCATTAGCTATGTAGAAATCATTTTGTGACCTTCTGAATTTAAAATATATATTATTTTATAAATTTTTAATGCCAACTATATTTACATAAAGCAGTTGAATAATAAGTTTATAATTTTCTTTCTTTTATTGTAATATTATGAATTAATAAAATAAATGATGTGGAAAAGGTTTTAATATTATCATTTTAGTTTATTATATATCAGTTGTATAATAAAATTTTACTAAATTACAATATCCAGTTAATAGCATATATTCATAATTAAAAACTAAACAATCTCTTTAATACTATAGACAAAGAATAAATAATCAACTAAATTCAAGGGATTTAAAATATTTATTTTCCTTAACTAAGTAAATATTTGAATAACTTTATTTATTTATAGATATATTCGATACGGATTAACAATATAACTCTTCTATACAATTTTTAAACACAATGTTTATAATTGTATTAAGTATAATGTTAAAATATATTTATGGAAAATAAAGGGGAGAATACGCAGATACCAAATAAATCACTTTCTGTAACAGGCAATAAGGAACCCATGGACAAAGTCGAAGAAAAATCAAAGTCCTTTACTGACAAAATCGTAAACAAGATATCACATATTGACAGCGTAAAGGAAATTGAAAATGCATTAGATAAATCATCTAATGTAAAGTTTATAACCTTTGGGTTATTTGCTTTAATTGGTTTTATAGTAATAATCTATGCCATATTAGTTGCGGTTGTCGCAGATACAGTAATTCAATCTGCAAATGTATTTTTTGTAGTTACAATAATAAGTATTTCTACTCTAGTTGGAACACTTGTATATCAAATTCGTCCTCCAAAGTAGTTATTTTATGAGAATATGATGAAAAACTACAATTTATTCTTTTAGATATACTATAACGAATTATATTTAGCTAAAGGCTATTAAAGATGATATAATACTAGATTAAAGTGGCCATACTTAAGAATCGTTACAAATGGACAAATTATAAAGCAATTAATCCTACTTCATATACAAAGAAATTTCATTGTATAATATAAGAACAAGTTACCATACTATATGGTTTGCATTTTATGTTTTTTTTTAATGTTTTTCAGAATTCATCCAGAGTTTAAATTTTTTATCAAAAATATAATATGTCAATGTATTTAGATTTAGTTCCTTGTATAATAAGACCCTAATTTGATGGCCTCTTTTATAATAATAATAGATAATCTTTTTTATATATTCATTTACTCAAAGCTTTTCTAACTTCTGGTAATGCCAAAGTAAACCCAACATGAATACAATCAAATTTATCATCAGTTATACATTTCAAGTTTTTATTTCTAATTTGTACTTCAATTAATCTATTGTTTTTTCTT
>DASVEV010000228.1:0-5558 GCA_036380415.1 Nitrososphaeraceae archaeon | reverse complement strand
CAGAAAACATAGAATGGTCCTGTCCACTAATAAATCAGACGAATAAATGTTGAGGTTGAACTCATTATTAAATTTTATATATTTTGATAGATGCCTGGTTAATGTATATAGCAAGCTATTTTGAAAGACTATGAAATAGTTCTACTGATTCATTTTTGGCAGCGGTAGACATTTAAAAAAATGAGTGCCTAGACATTATTAAGGAATACTATAACTGGTAATATAATTGGTATTTATTAACACTTAAGTGCTAAAACTATCGCAAAAAGAGCGTAATTAAAATGAATTTTTTTTTAGATGTATCATTTAATTAGAAATATAAACCTAAGAAAAATAAGACTCGAGGTCTAAATTGATAAAATTTGTTTTTTTGTAGAGTAATACGATTGATTACTTTTCAATGATTTACGTTTTTCTTCAAGTAAAAGTATATCAATCTTATTTGTCATGTCTTTCCTGAAAATCCTGATTTAAATTCTTGTTTCACAGGTTGTACAAGATTCTAAAATTAGATCAGAATTTTTCATCTTGAAACGAGGTTCTTATTTTGTCAAAGGTAAATAAAGATTTATCAACACAATTGTTTTATGAATCATCTTATACTACTAATTGTATATGAGAAAAGGAGAAAAACTAATGCAATATCTTCAAATTAAATATCCTTTACCAAACAGAGAGGAAGATGAAAATAATAATAATAACAAGGATGATACTGACAATGATATAACAGGAAGAACCAACTTTATGCTTGATAATTCAGATGCCATACTCAAGTGGATTGAATTTCTAGAACTTGTTTCAGATGAAGAATTCGATAGAATTATTAATGATAATTCAAAAGTTAAATAGTTCAAATTCTATAGGTTAAAAGAAATATATCATTTTGTAGTTATCTGGATCTTTTATATGTAGCAGGAATGAAGTAATAGTATTAGTGTTTTTTTGTTTTATTCTGTTAACCAATTTGCTGTTTAAAAAAATTATAGTAAAAGAATGTTTTGGTTTATTTTATTATCTATGGTATTCCTAGAGGTGGCTTTGTATTATTTCTAATTATTGTAACAAGAACATCTCCAAAATCTTTTAGTTTTTGATAGTCGACTTCTGATAAAGGTATGCATCTATTTTCTCCTATACTATTTGTATTTATTAAGAATTTTATTATATTTACGTCACTCATGTTAATAACATAAAAAAACTTGTATTTATCTTCTTGCCCATAATTCATGGTCTTCAAGCTAACTTATTAAATAAAACCCTTTAGAATTAGAGGAGACAAAAAAAAGAAATGAGAAATTGCAAGTTATAAGGCATCCATAAAATTAACAAAATTACGAGTATGAAATTGCTTTGTTGCATTCCAGACTTTTCTAAACTTTGGAATAGTCATCATACCTTTTGCATGATATTCCCACCTTTGCCATAGTTCCTTATCAATCATTTTCTTTTTGTGAATTCTATAAATAAATTCAATTGTATCTGTTAAGGATATTATAGTATAGTATTCTTGTGGTTCATCAACTAAGTTAAATCTCTCGGTATAAAGTGAACTCTCCCTAGCCATTTTAGTGAAGACATCCGTATTTTGAAGTTTAGTTCGAGAATCAAGAATTCTTGCATATAATTGATACTCACCTTCAAAGCGATTTTTTTAATAGTAATTAACAATACGGCAATCGAGACAATTAATGCACCTGTATAATAAACAGTAAGAAGATAGATAAATTCTGTTGGAAATAATGTTGTAGCCATTATAATAATAAACAAACAAACAATATAATAAAGAATTAGACTATTACTATTCCCTGCACTCTTTAGATTGTTCTATACATTCTATTTTTTATCGTCTGTTGGGTATTTGCTATACTTTCGATCTTCATAATAATTTTCGTTGTATCCTTGAGCCATTGCATTTGAAAGAATGTTCAAGTTAGCGAAAGGTGCTGTTAACATCATAAGTAAACTCATTAAAAGTCCAAAAGTGAATACTCGAGACTTTTGCATGTCAATTTTAAACATTTAAAATATAACTGAAGTTCTTAAGTACACTTGGTAACATAGTATTGCTAGATTAGATTAGTGAAATTAATTAATGAATGTTTATTGTGATTTCCATTTTCTAATTTTTATCTAGTATTCTATCATGAATAATAATAGGAACTTAATTTGTGTGATTTGATATTGTTTTGTTTCTTTAACATATTGTTATAAACTTTTCAATTAATCAACCACTATAATATATTTAATTGTTGTATAAAACTATCATTTGATAAACATGGAAAGGGATTCGAACCCCTATCCATCAAATGTTGGCTCTATTTTCTAGTATTAAAATATTCGGTTAATTAAAAAGATAATAGTTTAACTATACCTAACGGGGTTTTAATATTATTTCTAATTATTGTAACTAATTAGATTTATACAACTTAAACTTCAAATTTATAATTAAATCCTTTTTTTATAGGATATAATATAGTAATAAATTTAAGATTCACGATTAATATTTATACATCTCATTCATTATTAATCTGTACTATGATGTATTCCTTTATCTGTTTGATTTCATTTTTGCTTAAATCTGCTTCTTGATTATTCCAATATTTCATTCCATTTTTCTTCACCTTGCTTTAATGTAGTAATTAATTCTATTTCAACAGCATCAAGAGGAGAACAATTTCTATATTCTATAATTGGATTTGTTTTTATTTTTTCCATAAGAATTTCTGTTTCTAAATTTGTTTTAATTATTTCTGCCATTTCTTCAGGTAATGAGTTTAAAGCATTTAAAGCAGAATCACCATATCGTTTATAATTCTCTCTCAATTCTTCACTATCTTTTTCAAGAGAATGACTTATTTTAGTCAATTTGGCATTTTCAAATGAACAATTGATAGTAATGCTTTCTTGTCCTTTAACTGGAGTTAAAGAAGGTAGCAAGAATGTAGATGAAAGTAATAATAGTATTAGTAAACTTGATATGACTATAATTTTCATATAGTGAAGCAATCTATAAATATTATATTACATAAATTTTTAAAAAATTAAAAAGAATATAATTTCTACAATATTTTATTAGTAATTACTACAGAATAATATTTTTTATTATTTATATTAACTAAACAATTAAATAAATTTCATTATCGATATAATTGTTATAAAATATTAATTAAAGAATCTTAATGCAATATTACTTTACTATTTTAAAATATGATTTGTATAGAGGAACTGGTATTCGAACCCATTACTTGCATTCACTGGTCTATTCTAAAAAAGCGAAATTATACTTTATAAAATTTTGAGATATTTTAGTCCTCGAAAAAAGGTCTAAACTGAACATCAAAACCTGGAGAGTTATTTGCAAATTGCTTTATTGTGATCATTCTACATATTTTGTCCTGCAATTCTGAATGTTCAATGAATTTCTTCTTACAAATAGGACACATAGATTTATAGTCTACTACTATAAACACAGAATTAAATTAAATTAAATTAAACTTTACCCAATTCTTTTCAGAAATCTTTTCTACTTTTTCCTCTTATTATACTTACAGAAACACCAGAGGGCCTAAAGGTCACAATATTGTTTACAATACGAACCTATACAATTAATTATATTATGGAAAAGATTAGATGCAGTGTAAGAAAACAATCAAATCGAAATTATTAATTTTTTTTAAAATATAAAGTTATGTATCTATTTTCCCAAATCTTGTAATTTATCTCCAATGTTCCCAACCAGGTCTTTTGCTCCCTCAGTGACTTTAGAGCCAACTTCAGCAACATCTTCTCCAGTCTCATTGGCAGATTGAATTGCCCTTTCCATAGTTTGGTTAGCAGCTTGTTGAGGATCCTCCATGGTTTGATTTTCTCCTTGTTGTCCTGCACTCTCCGCTTCACCTTGTGCTAATACATTTTCAAATGGGGACGTTGGTGGCATTCCGGCTACTGAAATTAAAACAAATGCAAGAATAGAGAAAATAACTATTGTTGAATGGATTTTTGATTTCATATCATTTTTAGTTAAATAAAACTATTATTAAAAGCCATAGCCTTAGATTTAGGAGCAAACAGTAATGATGATGTTGGATGCCATGGCGTGATGGAGTGATTGGATTACAACTATAGTACTCTGCTGGTAGTAGTAGTGATTTTTTATACATCTAGAACTTGATAAATTTATTGGTTTTATTTTATTGCATCGTAATAATAAAATCATAGCATTCGTCTTATGAGCCAAATTATTAACAAGAAGGCTATGTATGCACAAGTCCAACGACGAATAAAATTATTGGTGGTTGGTAATATCAATAAAGAAATATTCTATTTAATAATATGAGATAAATTAATTATTGTCATAGCCTGAACAAACAAGCAAGCACCTATAGTGAGTTTATAGATACATCTAGAGATCTGCTGTTGTCATTGTTGTCTAGATAAGACTAGGATGTATTGATGAATTTCCATTTGATAAGGAATATTTTGTTTTTAAGAGATGGTAACAACTTATTTTATCTTATTTATTAGAGATTCAATATCAATAGAAGAAGAATTATTTTCTGTTACCTGTCTTATCTTATTAATTTCATTATCAAACCAATTTTCGACTAATACAGGATCCTCTTTAATCTTTGACTTTATTTCAAGCAATTCTTTAATTCTGTTATTTTTGACTTCCTCTACCTTGGAGAATGAAATACCAAGAGCAGTCTCAATAAATTTTGAAGTAAAATTCATCCTTATTACATCCTCTTTCTATATTATTCCAAATAAAAATCTCAATAACAGAACCAATATTATTATTCCTATAACTACGGATATTATTGTCCAAATCATTAATAAATTATAAATAACAAATGATTTAAAACTTGTAAAAGACTTTTATTATTTTTTTTATAATAATAATCATAGAGTAAATTATCCTGACTATAATTTAATGAGAAATTCAAGTTATGGAATCATATTAAAATTAAAAATAATTTTGTAAAAGTAATAATAACCATAACGCACTATTATGGGCATCAAAGCAATAATAGAAGGCTATGGCATAGATGAACTCTTATATTTGCATATAAGATTGTATTTAGATCAATGTTATAATATTTAATAGTTGGAAATAATTTTTCATACCATAGCCTTAATAGTAGACCGGAGCAATGACATATAGGATGGCTATGGCTGATTATGATTCCTTTCTTGACAGATTGTTGTTGTTATTGTGTATTATATATGTCCAATATTTTATTTAATAATTTGAGATAATTTTGTGACTTGTTGTTGTTATTAGTAAATTATCATAACCTCATGATACTGGAATTAGGAGCAAATTGAGTGAGGCTATGAAGGAGTCAATAACAGCGATTGGTAATAACAAAGATGAAATAAATTATTTAATACATTGATATATTTAATTGTCATAGCCTAAACAACTAATCCAACTCTTCTTCTACACAAAAAATTTTTATATTTAATTTAATTTAATTTCGTTTATACTTTTTTAAATCGATTTTGTCTATTTCTAGGCGTCAATATATTGAATTATTGCAACGAGAAGGGGAGTA
>DASVEV010000227.1:0-8736 GCA_036380415.1 Nitrososphaeraceae archaeon | reverse complement strand
GAATCAGCAAAAAAAAACTTTACTAGTCACATTGTATAAATTAAGATGATTTCTATATACAGAACATGATTATGCACAGATATCTTTACATTTTTTTATATACCTTGTAACGTATTTGTTAATATGTCAACAAAAGATGATAAAATTAATGAAGCCAACACAAACAGAACTAAATTCAACACAGACAATACCAAGACTAGTACCAATTTTAATGACAGAACAAATAATACTTTAAATCAACAACAAGATACAATAAACAAGACACTAGACAACACTTTACATAATGTAAAAAGAACAACTGATGAAGCTACACGGGAGATTCCACGATATACACAACGTATTGCTGAATATCAAGAACAAACTATTAAAACTATAAAAGATATTGCTTCTGACTTTATAGAAGCAGAAAAAGAAGTAATAGGCTCTTTTCAAACACAAGTAGATAAAAATAGTGGTGGTGTATGGGATTTGTATAATCCACAAAGAATCGCAGAGAATTACGCAGTAATGGTAAATAACTTTACAAGTTACCTTTTGAATAATAGCAATTTAATAAATAATGCTCTAGCATCAAATATGAGAGTATACAATACAGCACTCGAACAAACACGTGATAATCTAAAGGCTTTCGCAAAAACAAACACCAATTACGTAAAAGCAGTTGATAGACAAAATTCAGACTTAAATACACGCAGCAGCAGTAACAATAGCAACGAAAGAACAACTAGATATTAATTTTAACTTAGTATACAATCTGAAATTTTGAATTATTGTACCTAATCAATCTATATTTATTTTATTTTATTTTATTTTATTTTATTTTATTTAAGACATGAAAGGCCAATCTTAAATTCAGGATATACTATTCCATCCATTTCAAACAAATTAAGTTACTAAAAAGCTAAATACAAGATAGCAGAATATATGATATTAGACTCCTCTTTTAGAACCGCTATCGGTATTACTCCGACGGGCCCGTAGTTTTCTAGGGCCCACTACATTTGATAGTAATAATAAATAAATAATTTGAATTGCTTTCTTTTATTTTTATTTTAATACCATTTACCTGTCCATTCACGAATTATGAAAAGTATATAATCGATAGTATTTTCCTCTAATCTATAAATTGATGCTTCATCTTTTAACAAAGCTTTTTTCTTTTTGTTTATAGCTATACCCCTTTTTATCCAGTTCCTCGATGATATTGTCTATTATTACTTGGTCGTTCATCTTTTGTGTATTAGGTGTTTCTTTATATTTCTCCAAAGTCCAATCTATTAATTCTAATTTTTGGTGACGTTTAACTCTAGGGAATTCTGTAGGAATGTTGAGTTGATTTTTTAAGATGTTACTGTTGGATTTTTAAATTTGAGCTAGCATATAGTATATGAATTAGATTTTGTTTTAAATTTTGAATCTAAATTCTATGTTTTCCTTTGTAGGTCTGTAGGTTTTATATAATTTTCTATTTTAGTTATACATTATAACATTTTTATCTAAAAAAATACGACAAAATTAAATAAATATACGCTTTATAAAATAAACAGAACAATATGATCATATCATCGCCTATTTTTTATATTATGATTACTGGCATCATTGCAATAAGTATATTTTTCATAGCAGATTATTATTCCTATGATTTTTTACTAATCTCAACAGTATTTGCACAGCCCATTCCAGATAATAGTGGCGTAATGATGTACAAATACCCTAACATTGGACATAATGTATACAATCCATTAGCCATATCTAGTGGGGGATTAGACTATTATAGCAAATATCAAAATACTGGAGATAATAAATCGAAAGAATATTTTATTAATACTGCTAATTGGCTTGTCAATAATACGAAGGATAAAGAAGGAGGAAAATACTCTCTTTGGGAATTTGATTTTACATGGCCATGGTATAACCAATTAACTCCTCCATACTATTCCGGCTATGCACAAGCAGTAGGGATAGACGTTTTAGCCCGTGCTTATGATTTGACCAATAATACAATGTACTTAGATGAAGCAAAGAAGGCATTTTCAGCATTTCTAGTTGATTATGATAATGGCGGGGTGATGACTATAGAAGATAATAATGGCGATTTAATGTTTTTTCATGAATTGGGTAAGCCTGGATTTCAAAAGACATATATTTTAAATGGCCACACGGGTGCATTAGCACATATATGGCATTTTTATGAGATAACTAATAGTCCTCTAGTAAAAACAATATTTGACAAAGGAATAAACTATCTAAAACATAATTTATGGAAGTATGATACTGGAAGTTGGACGCGTTATGATCTGAAACCTATTGGTCAAATAGAAAATCTAGCTACCCTGGGATATCATAAAGTTCATATCGAGCACCTAAATGCATTATATCGTATTACCGGCGAACCGATACTAAAAGAATATGCAGACAAATTTAATACATATATGTAACAGCCACTAATTTCTTTGGCCTGTTGATTAATTATAATCTCTCTCTATTATTCTTGACATAAATAACGATTAAATGTATCTTATATAAAATAACTTATTCTTAAAAAGTAACTGGTCCCACTTTATAGAAGGGTTCAAATCCCTCTGAGCCCAATGAATTTGTTATTTAATTTTTTAATTAGGATTACAGACAAATATGACCGTAAAACCTCTGAGCCCGATGAAATTGTATGAAAGGGAAATATGTGGAACTATTCTATAGAGTATAAGGAATTAATTTATAGGTATTTGCGCTCTAAAAAGCATTTAATAATTAATAATTTGAATAAGTATAATCATCTATAGTATTGTTTGCAGATAATAAGCGTAGAGATGTGAGCATAATTACACAAGATGATAGAAAAAATATCAATTCAATATGACGAATGTGTCCATGAATTAGTTTTTATTTTGGTAGTCAAAGACTAGTAAATAATTTTTCGTTCGATACCTTTTGATCAAACAATATTGCAATTATATTTTAAGTCAATTCTATAAAACTTTAAAATATTACTTACATCAATAAGAGAGAGGGATATTTAGATGACAATACCAATTGTTAAAACTGCTATAGAATCAGATGAGGCTGGTGTTATTGATGTATTAAAACTAGCATTTGTAGCTGATCCGGCCACACGTTGGGTATTCCCAGAACCACAGGAATATCTTTCACATTTCTATAGCTTTGCCAAGGCTTTTGGAGGAAAAGCATTTGCATCTCAGAGCGCCCACTATTTTGAAAACTATTCTGGTGCAGCTCTTTGGCTTCCTCCGAACGTTTACCCTGATGTAGACCAGTTGGTTGTATTACTTCAAAGTAGTGGGTCTGAAGATGCCAAGAAGGACGGCCCAAAAGTATTTGAGAAAATGAGTAGCTATCATCCGAATGAGTCACATTGGTACTTGCCACTTCTTGGAGTAGATCCACTTTACCATGGGAAACGCCTAGGCTCTGCATTAATGCAGCATGCAATAGTTGCATGCGATCTGGATAACAAATTAGCCTACCTCGAATCATCTAATCCAAAGAATATTCAGTTCTACGAACGACATGGATTTGAATTGCTTGGCGAAATTCAGGTAAACTCATCACCACCCATCTTTCCAATGTTGCGTAAACCTCGTAAGTTACAACACGATTAATTCCTAACCAGAAATTCTAGTATAAGAATGGGCTAATAATATCGCTTTCATAAATATATTTCACATAAACTTACCATCTCAATAATGAAACATTCCTAAAAGTTAACAATCATCGATGTTTAAATTTGAATAGCACTGGACATTGAAACCGTGTCTATTCAACTCCCGACGGGTCCGTAGTTTTCTCGGGTTCACCATATTTGATAATAATAAATTAAGTAGTATTTTGACAAGTTATCTATTCATCCTTTCTTATCCTATTCCATAATTCATTAAATTTAGCAAGTTTGTGGGAGAATATACAAGAATGATAGAAGCTGCAGCAACCTTTTTGATTGCTTTAATCATTTGAGGATATAACCAGTCTTTGTCTTGTTTTGTAATTTGTGGGTCTGAAAGAAAAAAGTCACCTGTTATAACTACCAATTTTGACTTGTATTTTTCTAAATCTCTTTCTAAATCTATTAACAAAAAACGAGCCAATTGATGTATTGTGAAAATCCTTCTTACTATGATATGTTTTAATGCCCTGTCTAATATCTTATATTTTTTATCAGCTATTTCTGTTATATTGTAAAAGTCAAATTTGTTATCAGTTACTAATACATATACAGTAGGAGATTCAAGACCATTATAACGTTTTGGTAATATACCTCTTACAATAGTATCACAAACAAAATCTGAATGTGGTTTCATAAAACAAGTAATGTCACCTAAGTTTAGTTCAATCCTTATTTTTATTATTTTGTTAGTTTTGTTATTATTTGTTATTATTATTTGAAAATTCAAGTAGAAATTTATCTTCTAAGAGTTTTTGAGCTGATATAAATTTAGGTAAAGACTCTATTTTGTTATCTGATAATATCAACTACCATGAATCAAAATTTCATTATATTTATTGTAGCAAGCTGGTTGAAGAGAGGGAGAGAGATAGAATATATTTGTAAAGTTTGCTACATATTTGGTATTTATAGAAATATTTAGACACTGATTCTCAGTCAGAAAGATACTATTGACTATAATAATATGAATAGGAGAAACAAGTTATTAAATTAGTAATAAGAGAGGTGATTAACCAACAAACTAAAAATAAGATTATAGAATAGAACTGATATTAGAGTTTGTAACAAATAATTCAACAAATCCTTTTTACAATTAATTTAAAAAATAAAAATTAGTACCTTGAAAGCACAATAAACATCAACTAATGTAATTCACTAATGTAATATAGTAATACTATCTTAGCAAATATCTATTTGAGAAGAAAGTAAGATATAAACAAAGAAAATTACTACTATTGGAATATTAATTTTTATAATAAAAGATATTATAAAGAATGTGAAAACAAATGTCATAACTTTATTAATTCTATAAATTTTCTTATTCAGCCTAAAGCAGAAGAAAAGAAACAGAAAGATTCAAGCTCTGCTGCATAACTGACGGATTGAATAGGATTCTGCAAGTCGATTGAGGAATAAAAATATGGTACAGATATAATAAATCCTACTAAGGTTATTCATTAATTTTCCAATTCATTTTATATAATTTAATCAAGAAACGTTATTATTAATATAGAATAAGGGGAATCTACACCATTGTTTACCTCACCTTAAGTGCTATAAATCACAATTTAGTATATGTCAACTAAAAAACAAGATAGAAAAGATGATAATGATAATTTAACAGAAACACATTCAGCAATAACAACACAATTTCAACTAGAACAACAACACGTCATTATTTAAAATTTTGAACTTGAAATAGTCAATGTTAAAGTATTATACTAACAATTGTGAATTTATTCGTTCAAAGTTAGGTTCAAAAATTGTAGTATTTGTTTTTATTTTGATTATTCTTGTTATTACTAGTTTTATTATATTTTCTTATTATCAATCACAAATGACATATTTGGGAAATTCAATAAATATTGCAGGAAAGAATCGGTTTCTTACATCTACTCTGATGTTTGATATATCAAAATATTTGATTGAGGATAGTAATAAAGATGTATCTAAAATCAACTCTGCAATAAATCAATTGGAATTCAACATTTTGGTATTAAAAGAAGGCGGAAAAGCAGCAAGTATCGATTTAATGCCATTACAGGGAGAATTTTTAAATGACTGGAATAAAGTATATCAGAAATGGATTTCACTTAAAACAATCATAGCAAACAATATAATCAAACCAAGCGATGAAAATATAGGTTCAATAGACAAATTAACACAAAAAAAATTAGAAACAGAAGCACTATCTTTAGTAAATTTATCAAATATATTAGTTACAAAATTAGGTGAATATGTAAAAAGTAATTCAGAGAATTTATTGTTTAATCAAAGAGTCTTTATAATTTTAGATATTGCAGTTATTGCTGCTTTTGTACTTTACCTTACCAGAAAGATAGTAAAACCCATACTTTCCTTAACTTCTGCAATATCGGATGTAAATAGAGGGACACTTAATTTAATAGCTCAAAGCAAAGGGAATAATGATGATGAACTTTCAGTTATAGGTAATTCTTTCAATTATATGACTAACTTTATAAACAAAATCAAAAAACAAGATGAATTAATAAACGAACTCGAAAAAGCAAATCAAGAACTAAAATATAAAGACCAGTTAAAGAATGAATTCATAAATGTAGCAGCACATGAAATAAAAACACCCATTCAACCAATAATTGCTCTTTCTGAATTACTTCAGCAAGAAGGAATTAACAATATAGAAAAAAATAAGGAATTGCTAAATATTATTCTCAGAAATTCCAAACGACTTAAGCAGCTCACAGAAGATGTATTAGATGTTGCAAGAATTGAAACTGGTTCTTTCTTTTTAAATAAAGAAAAATTCAATCTCAAGGAAATGATAACAGATGTCTTGAAAGAATATGAACAAACGATACAAAATAAAAACTATATAAAATTCTTTTTAGAATTTAATGATAACAAAGAAATAATTATAGAGGCAGATAGGAATAGGCTTAGTCAAGTTATTCATAACTTGTTACACAATGCCATCAAGTTTACAAAGGAAGGTAGTATTACTATTATTGTTGAAAGAAAAAAAGATAATACAAATGACAAATATGATGAAATTCTTGTTAGTATAAAAGATACAGGAACTGGAATACATCCAGAAGTAATGCCAAAACTTTTTACAAAATTCGTTACTAAATCCCCTATAGCAGGAACAGGTTTGGGGCTATTTATTTCCAAGAGTATAATTGAAATGCATGGTGGAAAGATATGGGCTACCAATAATAAGGAAAAAGATAAAGGTGTAGGTTCAACATTTACATTCAGCCTGCCACTCAAACAATAACAATATTTTTTAAATTCATTTTAATAAAAAATTTATGTAAAATAACATATAAAATTAAATAGTTAATAGAATTGTATTGAAATTTCAACGTTCATTCCACCAAACCCGAGAATAAGATACTATAAAGGGAAACAAAGGATTTCTTATATTAAAAACCTATTCAAATATTTAAGTCATTATATTTTTTAATATTTATACTATACAATGGCCTTTTCCATCATTTCTTGTTAATTCCCTTTTTTTTAGTTTCTACTATACACAATAGTATATTTAACTTATAAAATGAGTTATTCACTAATATAGGTGTAATTAAATTATTATAACAAATAATTAATAGTAATTGTATGCAATAATACTATTAACACTGACAATAAAAAACGAATATTAGTAGTTGATGATGAGCCAGATATTTGTTTAGTATTAAAGATAGTTTTCGAAAAAACTGGACTTATAGTAGATTACTATTATAATCCTATACTAGCACTTGATGAATTCAAATCTAATTTTTATGATTTAATAATACTAGATATACAAATGCCAGATATTAATGGATTTCAATTATATAGAGAAATAAAAAGAAAGGATATAAACGCAAAAATATGTTTTCTCACTGCTAGTGAAACCATATTTGATACTGCATACAAGTTTTCTCCTGTGTATACTTTTATCAGAAAACCTATACAAAATAATGATTTAATTCTAATAATCAATGGTTTATTAAATAACTAATTAATTTTATTTATGAACTTAAAAATTTAAAACTAAGTTTCTAATAATAAAAGCTAAATACATGATACTACTATCTTTACATTGGACTCCTCTTTTAGAATCGCTATCGGTATTACTCTCTCCTTGAGATACTTCTTTAGAATTCAATATACTATGAATATATCTAAAATAAGTTCTAATAAAAAAATAAAAGCTACATCTAGATAGTAGTATAACTTTAACTTAACATTACATTTCAAAAATTTTTAAATTAATATCTATTGGTGTGGTTTAAATGAAGTCTTGATTAGTCTATTCCAATAGCCATATAGATTTATTTGTACCAGAATCGCTTCTGAATACCCCAATGGTATTATTAAGGGAGGAAAACTTTTCATCCATGGTAGAATTAAAATATATTATGCCCCTGTAACCAGGATGCCCTGAATCAAACACATTTCCATCAATAGACCTCCATCCAATCATTTGACCATCTTCAGAAACTATCTTTCCATATCCTTGTCCAAAAATAGTATTATTGTCCATTATTGTATTTAAAAATGTAAGATTGTTTAGTACTTTACCGATAGACTTTATTGTTGCTTGTTCAATACATTTATCTTCTATAACAACATACGGATGAGACTCAACTTGTTTAGAACTCAAACATTCGCCACTTGTTGCAATGTAGACAGGTTCAATATTTTCTATTTTGGTTATTGTAGTATTTTTAATGGAATTCTCTTCCGTTGATTGAACATAGGTTGAAAAATAATGTCCAATACCTATAGTTAATGAAAAACAAAGAATACCACTGTAAATATACTTCTTTTGTTTCAGCACATATTTTCTTTATTTGATTGGTTGTCGATATTTATAAATATTTTTTACTTGTATTGACAAAAGAATTGTATCGAGACTTCTAGATAATTCCACCGAATATAGTTTCCTCCACAACGTCTAAAAGGCGACCAAACACCCTTTTGGTAGAAACCCATTACACATAGCTTCTAATAGTTTGTTTGTGATTATGTATTGGCAATATATGGGTAAGCAAGAACTATTAAATCAAGAATCACCTGTTTCT
>DASVEV010000226.1:0-5885 GCA_036380415.1 Nitrososphaeraceae archaeon | reverse complement strand
TATCTGAGTTGACTAGTGTGATTCCTGCTAAAGTATTTTGGAAAAGTATGTTATCTTCAATAGTACTTTGCTGTGTAGAATGTTCTGCAATACCAATTTGGTTATTCATAATTATGGACAGATGTGCATTAACTATACTGGAACCAGTACTGTATAGTCCTATTTGATTATTTTTAACAACCATTCCTTTTACTTCAACATTTTGAGAACCTGTCGTTAGTATGCCGGCTTGAAATCCTTCAATACTACCATCTTGCACTACAACATTGTTTACATTTGGTATCACAATTCCTGTTTTACTTGAAGTCTGTGTATCGCTATCTACATCTGGACCAGAAATTGTATGTCCGTTAAGATCTACAACAATATTTCCTGCATCTACTATAAGACCATCACTTTCTGCACAATTCAAGTTTGAAGTTAATATAACATTTTGTGTTATAACTTGACCGCATGAGGGACTTATGGCTAATGGTTGTGTTGATGGTTGTTGTTGTAATGGTGGAATTTGAGCATTTATAGATATGGGTTGCATTGTTATTGCTGTAACGGCAGAGAATAAGATAATTGCTGCCAATATATTATAAGTAATTAGTGTTCTATTCATTTAGTAGATGGTTTGATACTGACATATTTATGTTAATCCATAAAGAACCATTATTTTTTCAATTATTTTATTATTCCTTTTACTTGAAATTTAATTTATATTACTACCTCAATGGAAAATGAATTAGTAGTTTATTTTATGGTAGGGCTTTGGCTATTTGATAGTTTTAGGCATATCTGCATTTGTATCTACAAATATTGATGACATTTTTCTACTGATTATGTTCTTTTCTAATTATTTAAAATTTCTTCCTTACCAAGTTGTAATTGGACAATATATTGGAATTGGATTATTAATAGCAATCAGTAAAAAAATATCTCAATATTTATGGAGATAAATGCGGAATACCTAAAATCATCAAATAACCCAAGTCTGTCATAAAATAACGATTACACAATTATCCGTATGTGTAGTAATATAAATTCAATCCAAAAAAATTAAAATTTAACAGGGATATAATTTATATTTATAAAATAGTTTTTTATTTCTCCTTCTTCTCTAATAATAAAATAGATATAATATCAAAAGATATATCAAATAATTTAGATGAGAATTATTATTACAAAGCCTTGAGATAATAACTTGTCATGTATCACAATCGAACACACAACTGAACCTAGTAAAATATTATTGTAGGTAATACTTGAATAGAAATTTTCATCTAAAGTCAAATATATTATCTTATAAAATTTTATTATATGAGTCATATTACCGATGCTAATAAATGGAGGGAAGAATCCTCGAAGGGGTTACTTTGTACAAAATTTCAATGCTATAACAAGCCAAGAAATCAATGTTCTGAATGTTCAATTTATTATTGCAATGAACATGTAACATCACATATTCACACTGATACTTTCCAACATTTACAGAGGGAACAAGAACGAAATATAGACAATACTAGATAGATTCTTTTTTATTATCAATTTCTTTGTTGGTAACAATAAGTATTACTAAAGTACTCGATGTATAAATATAATTTACCTTTTCAATGTAATGTTTTAATAAAAAATATCTTCAATTATTATATAGCATATTATTTATTAACCTTATAATGAAAAATCTTGTTTTTGGCTTGATGACAATTGTGTCATTGACAGTCATATCTTTAATTTATACAATGGCTTTTGCACAATCTACTAATCAAACTTCAACATTGCAACAATCACCGCAACAACAACAACAAAGTTCATTTTGTAAACTAACTGAATCTGATATGTTAGGTCCCTTCTATAAGGAAGGTGCTCCATTTAAGCAAAGACTGGGTGAAGGAGTAGAAGGAGAAAGACTAATAATAACGGGAAAGGTTATGGATATGAGATGCCAACCACTGAAAGATGCTATATTAGATGTCTGGCAAGCTAATTCAACTGGAAAATATGACAATGAAGGATTTACACTTAGAGGCAAGGTTAAAACAAATAATGATGGAACGTATCTTATAGATACCATAGTTCCTAGAGAATATGCTACAGGAGATATAACTCGTCCAGGTCATATACACTTAAAAGTTGGAGCTCCAAATCAACCAACACTAACTACTCAATTATACTTTGAAGGAGAACCTTATTTGAGTGACTTGGAAGATAAATCATTGGTAATGAAACTTACAGAGGAGAACGGAACTAAAAAAGCAAATTTTGATTTTGTAATTGAACATTATGATGAATATGATAAATAAATTTATTTACAATTTTTAGACAATGGAGAAAGACATTAATTTTAATAATTTAAATTTAAATCACAAGTGATTGAAATTTCTGATAATATCGAGTTTTATATAAATAATATAATTTTGATAATTGTTTTTTCTTTCTTGTAAAGTTAACAATAATATTATTTTTAAAATAGTAAAATTATTTGTTAATAATAAGCAAAAGCAATCAAAATATTAGAGATGTTATTATTCTTGTCTTTTCTCCGACAAACTTGTCAAATTTAGTAAATTATGGATAATGATAAGAAAGGAATGAATAGCAAACTTATGTCAAAAGACTACTTAATTTATCATTACTATCAAATACAGTGAACTCGAGAAAAGTACAAAGAAGGTTCAAGAAGGTTTCCCACTTTTCATAAAGGCATTTGTAGATATAGATATTTCAACCTACAGGTTTAAAAAAGAAAATTTCTTATTTCTTATTGTGCCGATTCTATTTCAAATTCAACATATTGGGGGTTGATAGGTTGGAATAGTATTCCTTGAATACTTACTTCTCCGACGAAATTGCCAGTTAAATTAAATTTATAGGATGCAGGTTCAATTCCCCAAGCAGAATGTGTTAAAGAATTTTTATATAAAACTTCATCTGCTGTAGAATCTTTTATAATGAATGAATAATCTATATGTTCTTGATTTTTATTACTTTTTTTATCTATAAATATTATTTTAAAGAGGGCTTTTTCGCCAGATTTAATAGTAGAAGGTGTCCAACTTATATATAGATCAATATCATTTCCCAAACTCTCCTTTATTGTTTTGATATCATATGTAACAATGATTTTTCCTTTCATCCATGGATATTTTGATGACTGAAATAGATATTCTCCTTCTTCTTTAAATTCATAATTAAAATATTCTTTTGGTTTGATATTTTCTGATTCTGCAATTATAGTTTTTCCATCCTTAGACATAATCTTGATGTTGTGAAAAATGTTATCAGCATTATACCATTTTATTTCTTTTCCTGGGCTAATAGGATATTCAGTTATATCAAAAAATCTATATCTACTCGAATCACTTGCCCCGGGGATTATTGTTATTATTTCTTCTGCATAAACAAAATGCGAATAGCAAGAAAATAAAAAAAGCATAATTAAAAATGAAAAGAATAACACATTACTCATTGTGTTTAGTTGAAAATACTTTTCATTGCTATGCTGAAATTTGAGAGCTGAGAACATTAGATATTATTTCTTAAAGCATGATATGTTAATTATACTTTAGGTTTGATCTATCATAAATTAAATTATCGTTAGGATTCTGGGTTGTCATTAATCCAGATCGATATCCCCCTTTTGATTTTTAATAATTCTTATGACGATAATGTAGGGTATCAATATTTAGTATTAAAAATATTAATAATAATTCTTAAAAGATGATTATTAAAAAAAATTAAGAGTAAAATAGACAATAATTTTGTATATTATTGTGACTTATTTATTATATATCTAACATATTTTTTACCTTTCTTCAGCTTATTACTTTCAAAGAGTTTTATTATAGTTTCCCTAACATTTATTGTTAAAAATTACCTTTAGTTGGAATCATCTTTAGAGTGTTTAGAAATTACTTTTGTAGATATAATTCTTTTTGCAGTTAGTATAGCAAGAATTAAAAATATAAAAGACAGTAATGCGGATGTCAAAAAGATCATATCATATGAAAACGCAGATGGAAAAGAATAACTAATCTTGTTTAACATAATAGGGGATTGAAATGTTTCAAGATATATTCCAGATATGGCCGGACCAATAGACATTCCTATAAGAAATAAAAGAACTGTGATACCCATCGATATTCCACCTATCTTGGGCGATACAGAAACTAATGTAATGTTAAAACCTCCTACCTCAGCTAATGATAATCCTCCTGCTATTATAGACAAATTTATTATTATTTCAAATTCAGTGGAATGATACATAAAAAGACTTGAAAAACCAATAACACTAATGACACTACCTATTATTGTAGGTTTTATATTACCAAACCTTGATATCAAAAATCCTGATAAAACAGAAATTATTAAAGAGATTATCATAAAAGGAAGCTGTACATTTGCTGCATCAATTGCACTTCCTCCAAATCCCGATGGAGGAGGATTCCTTATAAGTATAGATATAGTTTGATAAATCATGAACATTGAAATACCAATAGTCATTAACAGAATATTTGTTGGAAGAAGTATTCTGTCTTTTAACAAATTTATATCTATTAGAGGAATATGTGTCCTTCGTTGAACTAGTACAAAGATAAATAATGATATAATAGATAATACAGAAAATAATATAATTAAACTTGAGTTTATAGTATTGTTATTAGTATTATTAAAATCTGTAGAATTAGAATTTCCTAACAATGTGAGTGAAATCAGGAAGGAAGAGATAGTAATTGTTAAAGCTATGGCACCTTTAATATCTATACTTTTTCTTAATGGTATAGTATTATTATTATTACTTTTTTCTTGTTCTTTAACAAGAATAAATCGGATAATAATTAACGTGAGAATCAATGCAAGCGGTGATATAGATATAAAAGTAGAACGCCAACCAAAATATTCGATTGTTGTTGCTCCTAAAGATAAACCTATAACTCCTCCTGCTGCGAATATGGAGGTAAGTATTCCTTGAGCAATAGATAATTTGTTTTCTGGAAATTTCTCACGAATTATGGTAAAAGCAATAGGGAATACAGACATACCTATTCCTTGAATTGTACGCACTATGATCATTGTTGAAATATCATTAGAAATTATTCCAAAAGAAGTACCTGCTGTATAAATAATCATAACAAGTAGTAAAATTCTCTTTTTCCCATAAATATCAGATAATTTTCCTACAATAGGAGTTGCTACCGCTCCTGCAATTAAATATGCGGTAAGAATCCATGCAGTAGTATTATATGGTATATTAAAATCTTCGACTAAATCTGGAATAGCAGGTATAATCATGGTTTCACCGTACACAATAATAAGCCCAATCAAGCTTAGTATCGCTAATGTAATCCATGCATCTTTAGGTATTTTATTTTGATATGATGTTGTAGATTTTACATCAATCTTATTCTTACTATTGTTATATTTGTCATCTTTTTCATTATTGTTAGTTATATCATTCATGAGTTAGACCTAACGATATTAATTAGTATATTGCAGATAGTATTTTCTATCCATAAAAACCTTACAAACTTCTATCCTATAACAAATTGTTCAATTGCAATATCCATTATACTGCTATCAGGTTAAGAGTTAAATGAGTTTTAAAAAAAGTACTTTCAGATCGGAGTGGAATTTTGTGGTAGGATTCTATAATTACGTGTATTTAGTTTTTTTATTTCAAAAGACAATGTTTAAAAAAGAATAATATTAAAAGAATCTTATGAAACAAACATATTTTATTATCGCATTAATTGCAGCTCTTAAGAATATGTAACTTATTATTCCAACCAATATTGTATTTTATTATTCATGTATAGCATGTATAGAACTTTTTCTTCACACTATAAAATTATTTTACATTTCAAAACTTAAAGATGTTTCGTAGAGAATTTTACATAAAT
>DASVEV010000225.1:0-2127 GCA_036380415.1 Nitrososphaeraceae archaeon | reverse complement strand
GGCCTTAGTCTTCAATTAGAATTTACTTCTCAATTGAGACAACGAAAAATAAAAACTAGGATGAGAGAAATTAGATATATACATGATAAAAATCATTTTGGATGGATTATAATAAATTCTGACTGAACAAAAAATGCATATGGTTGATTCTATTTGTTAAATTTATTTGTGCTAAATGGCTCGTTCAATTTCAATACCTTAACGAGGATTATTGCTATTATCATACCATATAGTCCCCCTCCTACTATGTCAAAAAAATAATTATGAAGAAGATATAATCTACTCAATCCTATCAATACAGGAAAAGTCCATAATAATTTTCCAACCAATGTATTATTTTTAAACAATCTAAACCAATATCCAATAATTATTATGAAAGCAGTATCTCGTGCTACATGATTTGATGGAAAGGAGAGATCTATTGCAAAAGGTACCATGCTATCGTTTTCGATAGTAAAGTTATTAGGAATATGATATTGTGGAATATATTGTTCGAGTGGAGATGCCCGGTTTATAATGGGTTTAAGATACATTATTGATATAGATAGAACTACAATTGATATTAGAAAAATCAGGCCAATTTTTCTCGTTCTTTTTATTATAGTTAAAATTATTCCGATTATCAACATAGTAAATAAGTCACCAATTGAAGAGACAATAATCATAAACATATCCATACTAGGATCTCCTGCAAAGTGAAAGAAAAAAGTAGATATTAAATTATCAATGTTATTTGTTGCTTTAAAAGTAACTAAAAATGATATAATAATAAATATAAATACCAATAATACAAATCTTTTACTTTTAGGTATCAACCTGTTACTCATTTTCAGTATCCACTATTTTAATTATATATATATAATATTACCTCACATCTTTTTTTATTTCTTTGTATCTAATATTCCTGTCTTTTTACCTCCGAGATAGATCCATCATTTGAAACCTAAATTAGAAATTTGAGGTATTTGCTTAATTCCGAGTGTTCTCCTTTTAGAGTTTAAAATCTCTGATGAGTCTAATTTATTTTAGCTTAAATGTTGACGCGGCTTAAAAGTAAAGACTCAATGCCGGAGGCGGGATTAGAATGCTCTGTTCGAATCCTCTTTTTTGTAGGATTCATTAATGAATCAGTGATATTCCATATAAGGTGATAATTTTTAGATAAAGATTTGTGATAAAAATTAAAGTCATTAATCTCATGACTTGTAAATGGTTTAGAGAAAGATTCATTAATACTATTTTCGTTAAACATGTTAACAATTATTTTGTGACAATACACTATTCACAAATTATGTGATAATTTTAGGTTAGTGATATAATAAAGTGATAATATTCATGACTTTTGTTCCTTGTTGCCAACCAAAGAAAACAAACATCTGAGCTTCTGTCAACCATTTGCATAAGTGAGTGGCTC
This sequence comes from Nitrososphaeraceae archaeon, assembly GCA_036380415.1. Classification (GTDB taxonomy): domain Archaea; phylum Thermoproteota; class Nitrososphaeria; order Nitrososphaerales; family Nitrososphaeraceae; genus TH1177. Next base: position 713 of record DASVEV010000225.1, on the reverse strand, counting down.
TAGAATGTCGTAACAGATAGAGCCTTTTGTGTTTCTCCAATTTCGCTTTTGCTAGTGCTTCTTCAATTATCTTTTCAGCGCCTTTCAATCCTAGAGGTTGGTTATTGAAGTGAGTTACCTGGCTTATTCATAATGGAAATTGTTTTTGATGCTTTAGAGGGTGGATATCTAACCATTGTTGCAATAATTTGGCAAATGAAGCAAGTCTAATCCTTCCTTCTCTGTTTTTCTTCTTAAAATCAATATTGCGCCATTGTATCAATTTTGCAATCTAAGTTAGAGAGTCTAAGAAATTCTTCGGGTCTACTACCAGAGTCATATAAGCAATCTAAAAATGCTCTTTTCTGTAGTTTTGGAGTATTCTCTATCAGTATTGGAATTTCTTCTTCCTCCAGATACTCAGCAATATCCAATCCTCTCTCTTGGCTATTCAAACACCCAAATGGAACACCCGTAGCATCAACAGAACCCAACTTTATATTTTTCGTTACCATCATTATTTTTTCTTGTACTATTGAACTATTGTCTGTTTAGAATTTGTTTTGTTATTCTTTTTATCTTCTAGGGAGATTGGGACTCGAACGGAGAAATCAATGCCGGAGGCGGGATTCGAGCCCGCGACCTTTCGATTATGAGTCGAACGCTCTAACCAAGCTGAGCCACTCCGGCAAGCTCAGCAGCGTTTCATTCCTGTTATTTCAATTGTTATATAT
>DASVEV010000224.1:0-2583 GCA_036380415.1 Nitrososphaeraceae archaeon | reverse complement strand
AAATTCTTTTGTGTCTTTAACTAATAAGAACGAAATTAAAAATCCAATTATGGGAAATATTATTCCAAGGTAAAATGGATATGGTTTTAATCCATAAACGGCGGCAATATAACCTGTTAAAAAACCTACTAAAGCAACTGATACATATCCAGCAAATTCATTAAGTCCCAATGCCAATCCTCGTTGTTGTGTTCCAACTAAATCAATTTTCATATTGACAGTCATTGACCAAGCCAAACCTTGGTTTATTCCAAGTAATACATTAGCAAATAAAATCCAATTCCAGTTTGGAGCAAATAATAAAATAAAAGGGACCGGTATTCCAAATAACCACCCTAAAACTAATACGTTTTTTCTCCCAAATTTATCAGAAATATTACCTGCGAAGAGGTTGAGGACGGCTTTAACTAAGCCAAAACTAGCGATAAAAGACAATATTAATGCATTAGACTCCAAATCAAATTCTTCTTTTCCTAAGATGGGAATTACTGTTTGTTCTAGTCCAATCATTGCGCCAACAAATGCATTAACTATTATTAACAAAAGGAATTGGTTAATGTTAGGTTTTAGACCCAGTTTAATAGCACTCAAATCTTTATCAGGTTTATTTTTGTATTTGTCGTCACTACTATTATTAACCACTTTTATGATAGACCTATCAAAAGATCTGTTTGTTATTTCTATTTATTGTTATAACCTTAGATAAAATCCAAATCATTTATTTCTTATTTTTATCTGTAAGATCTACTTATTTTTTCTGTTATTATTTGTTTCAAGACTCAATCTTATGATAAATAATTAGAATTTTGTATTTGCATTCAAAAAGGATTAAAATAGATATAAATATTCAGTATCCATAAGTGCAAGAAGTATTAGCCGTCTTTTCTGGTATAATCATTTTTGGTTTGTTACATGGTATAAATCCATCGCATGGATGGACAATAGCAGTTTTATATTCACTTCAAACTAAAACACCGCTCTTAAGTAGCATTTTAAGTTCCAGCATACTTGCTATGGCCCATTTTCTTTCTTCCGTAGTTGTAGTATTAGCATTTATTTTATTTAGCACCTATATCGATATACCTCAGAATTATCTCAACTATGCTGCAGCAATTGCACTTGCAATATTGGCTTATATGTTTTGGAAAGAAAAACCAGAGGATTTAGTAAATAATCAACATGGTCATTTGCATCAGTTTTCAGAGCAAGTTAAGCATAATCATAGTCATTGGCATAAAGATGAAGGATATCATATACATTTTCATACACATCAAATAAGAATATTACCATCACTCACAACATTAGCAATTTCTGCTTTAATACTAGGGTTTGCACATGAAGAAGAATTTGTAATACTTTCCTTAGCGGCAGCAGGCGTAAATCCAATATTGTTAATGATTGTATATGCGCTATCAGTATCTGTTGCTTTAATAGGTATTACAATTTTATCTGTTAAAGTAATTACTACTATCCAGGATAGAATCATTCATTATACCAAATATCTTCCAAAAGTAAGTGCAGGCATATTGGCTATTATGGCTATTTCATTCGGATTAGATTTAGTTTAAAATTATTATTTATCTACGAAATTAAAATATAATTTTTTGATAATTATAGTATACGTGGGTTAGAATTAAAATAGTAACACTACAATAATATTGGACAAGATGTTTGAATATTCAACATTAATATATCTAAAATTTTGTTCTTTTTAATCACTCTTGTATTATCAAGTCAAAGTATAGCATTATGTGAGGCTCATATTAAAGAAAAGGTCCAGGAATGGATTGATAAAAATAAAAACATCAAGATTCAATTTGATTACTCACCTGAAAAACCTATTATTGATATTTTTACCGAACTGCAGTTTAGCGTTCAAGATCTAGAAACAAAACAGCATCTAAAAGATTTTGATGCCAGGGTAGTCGTTACAAAGGATCAAAGACTATTTAAATTTGAAAATATTACCGTTACAAATGGAGATTTTTCTATAAAATATATATTTCCAGATGATGGAACACATAAAGTTCTATTACGTGTGAATACCAACAATTCCATCGTATTAGCATCATTTAGTGTATTTGTTCCGCATCAATCCCCTCCATCTCTATTAAATCCATTTCCAAACAACCAAGGTCAACCATATACTGTTGGACAATGGATTAGTATCACTATTATAATTGTAATTCCGATCGCTGTATTATTTTCAGTAGTCCTCATAATAAAAAAGAAGGTTTAATATTCATGGCTTATTGTGTGTTTTATTTAAATATATTTGATTAGCGTTGGAAACCAAAATTTTCTGGTTATCAGGAAACATTGAAATGAAAAAAATTTCGAAAGTTGCTAATTGTCAATTTAATATGTCATAACTGCCTATAGTATTTTTATAAGCAAAAACAGTGACTTTTACTTGCTTATTTCCAATTTTTTTTGAAATTATTTCTTCTACTTTATCTATTATATGAGCAGGATAACCATCAATACTATTATATTCTTGAAATATGTCATCATATGGTTCCACAAACCACCATTGCTGCTTTTCTTCATTAACTTCTATTTGAGAAATTTTCAATACTGTCA
>DASVEV010000223.1:0-14645 GCA_036380415.1 Nitrososphaeraceae archaeon | reverse complement strand
ATCCTCTTCCTGGCTAGTATTTCTATTGCTTTCGTCATCATCCTCTTCCTGGCTAGTATTTCTATTGCTTTCGTCATCATCCTCTTCCTGGCTAGTATTTCTATTGCTTTCGTCATCATCCTCTTCCTGGCTAGTAGTAATGTCACCATCTTTGGATACGTAATTCACAGCATTGAATTGCTCACCTTCGTTTTCAATATAGCTAATGGTTGGAGGTGGTGGTAAAACATCTGTTTTGTTTGCTGATTTCCCTGTATCATTTCGATCTAAAGAGAGCAAATTGGATTTAGGAGACTCAAATTCCTCTTTTAAAGATGAGTTTTTAAAAGATATTGGAATTACTTTAATGACAGCTTTTTTATCATCAATTAGTTTAATCTGAGCAACAAATTTTTCCTTAAGTTGGTCATTTTTAATATTGTCTAGTTCATTTTCTAGCAGAGTATGACTTTTTGTTGTTTTATTTAGATTTTCTAGTATAGTAAAATTAGCTAGGTCATTAACGTTAATTGATTCACCATATGCATTTGAAAAAAGCAGTATGACATTAAGGAAAGCTCCAAATAAAATAACACCCCATAATAAGGGATTTTCGCACGTAGGGATTTGTCCAAATTTCATATTATAAATTATTAGAAGTCATTTTATTTTTTAACCGAATGATTAAATTAGATATAAAATTTTTGTTAAAGAATGTATGATAGCAAAGCTTGGTGCTATTATTATTAGTCTAAGTTTGCTTCTCAACATGTTCTTGTTGATAACACAAAGTTTGTTATATGTTTGATCGAGCAGACAAATTGTAACATATGCTATTATATGCAATTATAATATTAATGCTAATATTTATAAAAGTATTTTCTTCGAAAAATGTATAATGAATGAAATATCTATCGGGATTATTTCTTACAACGAAGAAAAAAATATTTCTAATCTATTAAATTCTATTAAATTTCAATATTTAGGTAAATTTTCTCTTAAAGAGATTATTATATCAGATGATTCCCAAGATGAAACACCTTTTTTAATCAAAGAATTTATAAAAAATAATTCTCAATTCGTAATAAGACTTTTACATCATCAAGAAAGAAGAGGTGCATCTGCTGCATGGAATGAAATTTTTAATGAGGCATCAGGCGATTATTTGATCTTATATGATGCCGATGTAATATTAGAAAAACAAACCACATATAATCTTGTCAATGGATTTGGTTCAGACATTGGACTTTGTGCTGGGAATCCTCAACCAATAGAAGTTTCCAGTATATATGGAAGAGCCTCTCAATTTATTTCACTCTGGTTGCAAAACGTAAGAAAAAATGGGCTAACACAATTTATGGTAATGGGTAGAGGTTTAGCTATTAGACGAGAGTTAGCTAAAGAAATAATAATTTCGGAGAATATAATAGCAATTGATTATTTTCTTCAAATAAAAGTATTGGAATTGGGAAAAAAAGTTATTTATGTTGATAACGCAAAGATATATTTCAAAACACCAAAAAATTTAGAAGATTTTTTGTCTCAAGTTTTGAGAGCTAATTTTGGTCATAAACAATTATCATATTTTAAAACAAAGAAAATGTCTTTCGTTACTACTCTAAAGATTACTTTTAAATCTTTCTTATGTGATCCCTACGGTGGTCTCGCTACCATATATTGTTATTTTTTCATTCCGTACTATAAATTTCATTATAAACATAAAAAAATCTCATCTAAATGGGATATTGCTAAAAGTACTAAGAATTAAAAAAGAGTACTTAGACAAATTTATTTTAAAACAGAAATAATATATATCAATATTCTTTTTCTTTCAATTATTATGAGTAAACCAATGGATCTTGGCAGTTTAAAAGTCGGATCTTATATTATTATCGATAATGAACCTTGTAGAATTGTTTCATATGACCATAGCAAACCAGGAAAACATGGTTCAGCTAAAGCACGTGTTTCTGCTATGGGAGTTTTTGATGGATCTAAACACGGTCTTGTTTCTCCTGTTTCCGCCAATGTTGAAGTCCCTCTTATTGATAAGAGAAGTGGTCAGGTTGTTTCAATAACTGGGTCTCTCCTTCAAATCATGGATCTCGAAACCTTTGAGGTATTTGAAACCTCTGCAGTAGAGGAAGACATTCGGGATAAAATTGCTCAAGGAAAGGAAATTGAATATTGGAAAGTTCTAGACAGAATTAAAATTGTACGCGTTAAAGCATAGTCGTTTGATTTAATTTTTGGAAACACATAAAAACCTTCTTTTGGTTTGAATTGTTATGGAAGATAAACTAACAATCCCGGTTTGTTTTAAACCTGAGGAAATAGAATTGATAGAGACTTTTGCAAAAAAATTAGGCATGATAAATTCTAGTCAAGCAATTGAAAAAATGGTATCTGAACTGTCTTAGTTACATTTCCAACATTTTTTTCTTCTAATATGAATTGAAATCAAATACTGGTCCTTCAAAAAGTTTTCTTTTAACTTTATATTAAATGTACATTCTGTGAGATCATTGAGATCATTGAATTTTTTAATAAATATTTGGAAAAAATTTCATTGTCCAATATGTAATAAAAGATTTCGAAAAATAGAAGAATTAATGCAACATGAACAAGTAATACATGGTTCTGGTAAATGTTATACTTGCAACAGCTGCAAGCTTAAGTTTTTCGGTATGGAACAAATGCGAGACCATATAAAAAAAAATCATCAATATAAGAAAAATAAAAAAACACAATAGATTATATTAATAAACCTTATTAAAATTTATTAATAGCCTGACATACCAATACATTGTTTCTTATAATCTATTACCTCAATTGTGGAAATAGAAGAAATATTTGAATTAAATTTAATAGATATATTGATATTGTTGTTTTAGTTTCCTCCATGAGGTCTTAATTTCTTTGTTTATACATAATAATTAATATAGAGACTGACTTCATTATTTAATTTGACTAATTAAATTTGTAATCATCATCTATAATTACAGTCTTATTTCTAAACTAATTGAAAATCTTCAGTTAATGATATTGACTCTCAAGTTGTTCTAAATATCAGGGCAGAATTATAATCGTCAATGTAAAATTTTACTTATTTGCAAGTGATTCTATCGTTTTATCATTGTGACTATTTATATAAATTTCAGGTTTACCAATTAAATTACAAATGAGTAAATTTTTTCGTAGGATCAATGAGTTCTTAAGTCTCTTATATTTTAGAGTATTATTTAATAACAAAAGTAATATATCTTTAATAGTTGGATAGTCTATATGACTAAAACTTGCTCAAAATGTAAAAATACCTTCGATGAAAATCTGATTGATGATCCAGGTGCTCAAAAATATTCTTCTTGTCCCTCATGTTGGAATGAATGGACTACTCATGCAATTATGGTTATTAATGAACTCCGTCTAGATATGTCGCTTCCTGAGCATAGAAAGGCGTTGAAAAAGCAAGAGAAGATTTTTTTTGGTTTAGAACAGGGCGAACAAATTCAAAAAAATCCTGATAATTCTTGATTTTTCTTTGTATTGGTTTCAGGCGATTAAGTTTTAAAAATAAATTTTAATGTTTCATCGCTTAAATTAGAATATATTATATTATTGTTGTTTGGTATCATAAATAATGTTTCCAAAAAACAATATCTTAATTTCTCTTTTTGATCCATGCTCATCTTATTAATACAATAGAACAATGTTGGCTCAAGTGGATTTATTAATTCTTTTCTTTTTAGCAATCCGATTAAGTAGAGATGGATTATTTGATTTATTTTTGTATTTTCAAAATATACTAATACCTCTAACCATGAAGATATTAAATCTTGATATTTTTGAATATTTATATTTTTAAGAGAATCTAAAATTACCTCTATTGTTTCTACTTGAAATTCAGAATCACTTTTAAAAAAATCTATTAATTTATTTTTGATTATTGGTTTTCTTAAAAAAGGTTGCAAATTGCCTAATATTTCTATAATATCCTCGGTATTACTAATACTTACAGACACATAACTAATTAGGTAAGCGACTTATATTTAAATTCCTATTTTACAATATTTCTTTTCTTTTATATTAATAATTAAATATAGATTACTATAATCAACATCATGCCATGTAATATAGTAGTAGGTGGCTTCTTTGGAGATGAAGGGAAAGGAAAGATAGTTGCTTATCTTGTTAAAAAGGATATTATTAGTTTAGCAGCAAGGGGAGGAGTAGGTCCTAATGCTGGACATACTTTTAGTTTAAACGGACAAACTTTCACAGTTCGCATGCTTCCCAGCGCCGCCTTTAATGTTAATACCAACTTAGCTATAGGTGCGGGGGTTTTGGTAGATCCTAAAATACTTTTAAATGAAATTTCCACATTTCATGCTCATGATAGGACCTTTGTTGATCCCCATTGTGGTATTATAAAGGAAGATCATATTCTACAGGATAGCACAGAAAGTTTTCTAAAAGACAAAATAGGTACTACTGGAACGGGAACAGGTCCAGCCAATTCTGATAGAGCATTACGAAAACTTTCTCTAGCAATGGACTGTTTAGAGATAAAAAATTACTTGAATGACGTAAGTTGTATGATTCATTCTGACTTGGATAAAAAGAATAACGTTCTGCTTGAAGGGACACAGGGTACTTATCTTTCACTTTATCATGGGGGATATCCTTTCGTAACATCAAAAGACGTGACCGCTTCTTCGGTTTGTGCAGATGTCGGAATAGGTCCCAAATATATTGATGAAGTGCTTGTTGTTTTTAAATCTTACGTCACTAGGGTGGGAGGTGGACCATTAGAAAATGAATTAGGTAAAGTAGAAACTCAAAAGAGAGGGTGGCTTGAATATGGAAGCGTAACTGGGCGAGAAAGAAGATCCTCTCCATTCAGTATTGAGTTAGCAAAAAGAGCAATAAGACTTAATGGTGGAACGTCATTTGCCCTTACCAAATTAGATGTTCTTTTTCCTGAATGTGCTGGTGTTACAGATTATTCTAAACTTTCTTTACCTTCAAAAAGGTTTGTTGAAGAAATTGAAGCAGAACTTGGACTTAAAGCAGAATTAATTGGGACTGGAGCTGAAGTAGATGCAGTAATAGATCAAAGACACTAAGGATTTATTTATTATTGACTTCCTTTTTAGTTTTTAAAAAATTTTTTATAATATCTCTTGACTCTCTGAGAGAATTTAAAATTTGTTCTTCATCATCGTAATCTAAACTCCAAAGTAAATTCCTGGCCTTTATTAAATTTAGTTCTGGTTCCACTTTTTCTTGCATTTTATTAGTTTTTAATTCATTTGTTGGTAGTTTATCTAACAGATTGTATTTTTTTAGTCGGATCAGCAGAATGCTGTATTCTAACCAACTATAGGCTTGCCAAATTTCCGACTTATCACTATCCTTTTTATTAATAGCGTTAGTTAAAAAATTAATGCTAGATTGAATCTTTACAGCTATGTCTAATTCTTTTAAATTCACTATCATCTCCTTTGATATTATAATAGATAAACAATAATGGAGAATGTTGATTACTAAAGTAGGCAGAGAGAAGTTGAGTTAATCACTATAATAGAAAATATAATATTTTTATGACATTGACTCTTCGTAAAAAAAACCAATAACATGTAATACATATGCTTCTAATGCACTCCTCAAGCAAGGGAACTTGTATATAATAACATCCAATTAAATTTTATTACAATTGCGATATAGAATCTTGTTTCGCTAAATTTCTCAACCAAGGTTTGGAAAATGTGAAACAAAAAAAATAATTATAGTAGCTTAAATATTTTAGAGTAATTAAGGAAGATACTTATTTATAAAAATTCTGAGTGGGGTAAGAACAATCACTGTATAACAGTTCAGTTTACTACGTTTAAAGTTTTCATGACTCGAATAGAAGAGATTGAAAGTCTCTTTGAATAATATCAAATAGAGAAAAAGATACCAGATACTTTTTATATTATACTTTTTGTGTTATGACTTTTCGAATAAAGTGTAAAATATTAATAGCCTTTTTTTTGAAGATAATTGCTTGGAATCTAAATCACCATTTTACATTGAAGTATACGACCTGAATGATTTTGCAAGATTGGTCTGTGCATTAGAACGTGCTCCATTACCTACATTTTCTATGTATTTAAATAATGAACATGTCTTTGCTGTTCAAACTGAATTTCTATATGGTACTCCTGTAATTTATTATGTAAAATTTGAGAACTCAAATCTGTGTAATCAGTACCTTGCCTATAGATGTCAAGGTCTTTCTGAAACAGTGACATTGGTGGATATTGCTTCTAATCCTCTTTTTGTTTATTCTCCAATTATAAATGTTGAAAAATTACCCCCTGTAATGGAAAAAAGTTCTAGAAAAAGTAAGAGAAGTAGTTACTCAAAGATTATGTTAAGAGACCTAGATAGTCTTGCTAAAGTCGCGGCTTATAAAACCATTTATGATGAACCTCCATTACCAATTTTTTCTTTTGGAAATCAAAAAAAAGATACATTTACTTTGGGAACTTCTTTAAATTTCATGGAGACAGACTCCTTAACTTATTTCTACTACATTATTATTGACAAGAAACCAGAGAAATTTCTCAAATACTCTAGTCAAAAATCAGAAAAACCTTTTTTCACAAACTATATTGAAGAACATGGTTACATATATATAAAAGTAATAAAACTCTTAAAAGAACATCCTCTCGTGGTAAATGATGATTGAAATTACGTCTTCTTATCAGTCAAGGATAAATAATTGCTCAAATAAAAAAAAAAGCCCCATAATTTTAGCATTGGATTACGATTTAGATAATTATAATAATAGTTTCTTACTTGATAAATGTAAAGAGGTAATATCACTTAGTGAATCTCACATTTGTGGAATTAAAATAAATTTCCATCTCTTATTATCTCTTTCATATATCCAGATATTAGAACTTAACATCCTTGCTCATAAATTTGATCTGCAGAGTATAGCAGATATCAAGCTGAATGATATAGGAAATACAAATAAAGTAACTGTTGATAAGCTACAAAAATTAGGATTTGATGCGGTAATAGTAAATCCATTTATTGGAGTAACAGAAATGAAATCAATTGTAAACTACGCCCATTCAATAAAATTCGGTATAATCTCACTTGTCTATATGAGTCATCCCACTTCTTTCGAAGGTTACGGATTAAAAATTTCCATTTCAAATGATGAGCATGGTGATAATAGAGAATCAATTCCAATGTACCAAATACTTTATGGCTATGCTCGTTTGAGTGGTGCGGATGGAATTGTCATAGGAGGTTCAAAAATTGATGTTATCAAGGAATTTTCCTCCTTGAACGAAATAAAGATATATTCTCCAGGATTTTTCACCCAAGGTGGTTCGATAGCTGATGCAGTAAAAGCTGGTACTGATTATTTTATAGTTGGGAGGCACATATTGCATTCTTCATCTCCTGTTAATGATTTAAAACTCATACTATATCAAATCACGAAATATAAAAATGAATGATTGTTTTATAATTTCTTAATAACAATATGAGAATAATAATCTGACTAATTTGCAGCACTTTTTAGACCATTACTAGTTCTTTAAAGAGTTTCAATCTTTTCTCTATATCGGAAGAAGAAATATTAATTATTTTATTTAGTCCAAAGTCTTCTATTGCAAAAGAACCCATAATATTTCCGTATATTGCAGCTTCTCTAATAGTTTTTGAATTTATCTTTCCTTTTTTTGACAAATAACCCAGAAAACCGCCGGCATAGCAATCTCCTGCTCCAGTTGGATCAACTACATTTTCTATAGGGATAGCTGGATATACACATATAATATCCTCATAAAAAAGCATAGATCCATTCTCTCCTTTTTTTATAATTATCAATTCAGGGCCCAATTCTTTAATTTTTTTAGCACACTTGATAAGGTTATATTCATTTGTTAAAAGTCTGGCTTCTTGGCTATCCACTATGATTCCATTTACTTTTTGTATCATATCTATTACCTGATCATATTTATTGTTGATCCAATATTCGATAGTGTCACAAACCACAAATTCAGGATCGCTAAATAAGCTTTGCATTTTTTTGTTTTGAGCTGGATCGTTGTTTGCTAAAAAAATATATTTCGAATCGAGCAATTCTTCGGGAACAAATGGTTCAAAATTTTCAATAACGTTTAATTCAGTTTTGTTAGCTGTTCGAATTGTCAAAGTTTGATCAAAAGAAGAATCATAATGAAAAGTTTTTTCATCGTCTTTTACAATAATTCCTTTAGTCTTCACGTGTCTGTTCAAAATATCTTTATACTGTTGAGGAAAATCATAGCCAATTATTCCGATAATATTAGTAGATGTAAATTTTGATGATGAGATAGATGCATATGTTGCTGCTCCGCCCATGACCCTATTTACCGTCTTAGCAGATGTTCTAGTTGTATCTAATGCTATTGTACCAAAAATAGTAAGCATGTTTTATTAGGTTAATGAAGGAATATAAAAATTAATTTTTAGATAAATACTTATCATCTATTTAACTAAGTGAAAATGTGGGCATTATTATTGCAATTACCGGGGGATCAGGAGTTATTTATGGTATAAAATTAATAGAATCATTAAATTCACTTAAATTGGAAACACATTTGGTTATTAGCGAATGGGGAGAAAAGACGATTAAAATAGAAACAAATTTAGATATTGCTTATGTGCAAAAGCTATCAACCAGGTGGTACGATAATAAGAATATGGCAGCCCCCATTTCTAGTGGTTCTTTTAAGACTGATGGTATGGTGATTATCCCCTGTAGTATGAAAACACTTGCTAGCATAGCAAATGGATTAGATGATAGTTTGATTTCGCGAGCTGCCAGTGTTTGTATTAAAGAAAATAGGAAATTAGTTGTTGTTCCTCGAGAAACTCCTTTGTCTAAAATTCATCTAGAAAACATGGTTAAATTGTCTGAATTGGGGGTCTCTATATTACCTGCCATGCCAGGATTTTATTACCATCCACGTACTATTGATGATTTGTTATTTCATATTGTAGGAAAAGTATTGGACCAATTTAATATTGAAAATAATATGTTCACTAGATGGGGAGTCAAAAAATAGTTGTTCATCCGAATTTGACAAGTTGATTAGAAATTTTAAAGGAAAGTCCTAAACATATAAAAAATACTACCGAGCTAACAATTATTTGATAAATTATGTCAACGTCATAGTGTCTTAAAGCCATTAGAACTGAAATTCCGGGAATAGTTATAATAATAGCTAAGAGAGTACTTAATTTGTAGTAAGATATTTTTGAGACTTTTTTACGTTCATCTTGTGGATTAGTCAATATTAACACGTTTTCCTTAATGTATTTATATTTATAATAAAATTTAGGTGATACCAATCTACTCCCACAATTTTAACTTATCAATTTTTGCTTTTCTCCTTATTTCTTGGAGGAAGTTATATACATTTTTATGTGATCTACCTGAACATAGTCTTGTTATTGCTTCAGTCGTTAAAGTTATTTGTTCAGAAGTTCCTATTATTCCGACGTAATGCCCATATATTGAAATATAAGACCCTGCTAATTCCTCTATAGTTCTCCGGGATTTTCCTTTTTCTCCTATCAGGCGACTTTTTACTCTCGCTAAGGAATTTGCTGATTTTCCGACGTAGTCGCGTAAGTCAATCACACTTAAACTGTTTTCCTCAGTAAATAGGATAAATGCTCTCTCTGGAGAAAAACCTTTAGAGATAGCAAGAATAACTTCCAATCCTTTATTGATATTTAATATATCCAAAGGGTCAGTGTTTTTAGATTTTAATATTACATCTCCATATTCACTGTCAATATGAATGTCTATCTTGCATTTTTTTTCGATCTCGTCTTTAACTAACCCATTTTTTCCAATGATGGCTCCTATTCGTTCTTTTTGTATTCTTAATGTACGTTGGTAACTCAATATGACTCAGCCTTAACTAATCTTATAAAGTGTTGCATATAAAATATATATTTTTGAAATTAACAGATAAAATAACTAACTAATAGTTTAATCAAATTTAAATATCATTAGAAAAGGAATATCTGAAACTATTTTTATACTGTCTCTTTTTGCAAGTCGTAAACTCAAAGTCTTCTCTATAACTCTCCTTCCTATTAGATTAGCTATCGAACATCTTTTTAATAAGTTACATATATCTTTTTCATTTACCGATTCGTTAAAAAAATCATTAGTTATATTAATATTTAACGATTCACTTACAATATTCGTTCCTAATAATTCCTCATCACATATGTTTATCATTAGTGATCCTTGATAATACATTTTTCTAACATAAAAGTTGAGATTTGTATTACGTGATGCATCAACTGATAAATTTTTATCTCTATTAGTATTAATCATCTATGAAATCATTTATTCAATCAGAATAAAAAGATGACGTTCTACGAATTAGTAATTAATATCAAACAGAAAAATTGTTTTTGTGCTATATAATTCTATATACTACCTAATTTTTTCATGTATTTTTTATAAGCCTCTAAATATGATCTTTTATCGCCTATATCAATAAATCCTGAGTCTATTGTAAACGCTTTAACTTTTTTTTTTTTGGTAATTACATCTTTTACTATTTTGTCCATGCCAATCGTACTAGATTTTGGTATCATTCTTAGAAATTCTTTTTCCATTATATAACATCCAATATTTATTAAACCTTCAACTTCTGGTTTTTCTCTCCAAGCTGTAACAATATCTCCTTTATCATTTGTATCAATGAAACCGTATTTCATTCTTGTTTTGTATTTCATTAATGCCATTGAAAGAAAAGCCTTTGATTTTTCATGGCCATTAACCATTTTTTCTAAATTAAAATCATAAACCGAATCACCGTAAAGACAAATAAATCTGTCATTTAACATTTTTTCTGCAGTTTTCAATTGCCCTCCAGTAGCTAAGGGTCTTTCAGAATGGGCATATGTTATTTTTATTCCGAACCTCCCTCCATCTTCAAAATAATCTTCGATGGTTCGATGCAAATAACTCACACAAATAATTACTTCATCAATGTTTCTTAATTTTTTTATCCATTCTATTAAATATTCAAGCAACGGTTTATTCCCCAATGGTAACATAGGTTTTGGTATAAAGAAAGTATAAGGTTGTAGTCTGGTTCCGAGGCCTCCCGCCAGAATAACTGCTTGCATCTAAAATGTTTAATTTAATTATATAATATACTTTTAGATTAGTAATACTCTATTATTTTTCTCAAATATTCAAGAATTTCTACTGGTTTGTGTCCAAAAATTATTATCATCGGCTCTATCCCTAGGTCTCCTTTATGAAAGATTCCATTTACAGCCTTGTTTTTTAAAATCGCTTGTTTAACTCCCCACTTGATCGAATAACCTTCTTTTTCCTTGATTGTTCTAGGTTCTAATCGTCTATCATATTCTGCGACTTTCATAAAAGTTCGTAATAACTCTATTATTTTTTTATCGTATTTTATATTAAATCCCGTCCTCATCGCAGGGTTGATAGTCATGTAGGAAATAACTGCTGACGCAATATGTCGTGATGCACCAAATTCAATACAAGAACTTGCTTTCACTTTTTCATCTATCCTTACTATTCTTCCTTTTATCCCAGCAACTTCCTTGATACTAGTAGCATTTGGTATTGCATATGCAAAATTAGATTGTGTTTCTGGGATTAACTTTCCCAAGCCTGATAAATTTTCTAACTCCTTAATAGCTATTGATAGTTCCTCGATAACCTGAAATTTAAATGATGAGGAAGATGTAAGTATAGCACTATCCGCTACAGGGTATCCTTTTCCTATATGCAAAATATTTTTCAATACCCTATTTATAAATTCATTTGCGAATTTACATGCTATATGTATTTCATACCCTTGTGAAATGTAGGCAGACAAGGCTGCAGAGAAATTGCATCCTGAACCGTGATTTTCTGGAATATGTATTCGAGGATTGGAGAATTCGATTATGTTTAATTTATCATCAATTAAGGTGTCAATAGATCGTTCTGAGAAAATATGTCCACCCTTTAGGATCACATTTTGAGGCCCTAATTTCTTTATCTTAGTTAAAGACTTGACCGAATCTTCTTTATTATTTATTTCAATACCAGTAAGTTCTTTTGCCTCATTGATATTTGGAGTAGTTATTGTTGCAATAGATAATATTTTTTTTTTAAAAACTTTTATTGCTTCAGGCTTGATTAAATTTTTTCCGCTCGTGGAAGTAAAAATCGGATCTACGATTATAGGAATATTAATATTTTTTAAAATATTAAATATTTTATTAATTAGTATTTCGTCATAAACCATTCCTATCTTTATAGAATCAATTCTTATGTCTTTTAGAATGAACTTTATTTGTTTCATTACTATTTCATGTGGAAGAGGAAATATATCGAAGATATCTTTTGTATTTTGAACAGTTATTGCAGTAATAGCAGAACATCCATAAGTTCCTAAGGATGAAAAAGTTTTCAAATCTGCTTGTATGCCCGCGCCAGAAGATGAGTCACTGCCAGCAATACTAAGTACTGATCTTATATTCATCTTATAGTAAAGTAATATAAACTGCCTCTAAAACGTAATCAAAACAAATACAATAAGAAATATACTTAAACACCTAGGATTTGCTTTAACAATGCTCTATAATCGACCTTTTCTTTTTTACTGCCCGGTGAAGGGAGTTCAAATATCAAAGGAATAGGTTTTACAGAACGTATCCTAGCCAGATCTAATCGAATTTCTTTTCCAATGTCATCACTTAATAAAATCAAACCTGCTTCATTTCTAGAGTGTATTTGGTTAATTCTAGCAAGAGCTTCTTTAGGCGTTTGAACATCAATTCCCTCGATTCCAGCCATTTGAAAACTTGTAACAAAGATGCGATTTCCTATTGCTAAAACTTTCAACTTTACTATTCTGAGTAATTTTCAATTCCTTTTAAATACTTTATTTTTCATCAACATTTAAAAAGAATTTCACTGAATGAATTTGTCCTAAATCACTATTAAATTTTTAATATAATGAAGACAGATATTAGGCCCAGAGATCCTAACAAGATAAATGTCGCTTTCCATAATCCTGCATTAGCTTTTTCACTTATGTCCCACATACCACCGCTTATTTGATTATCATTGTATTCTCTTTTAAGACTCTCATAACTATAAAAATTAGCAAAATCTGCAGAAGGTGTCCAATTAAATTTCTGAAACTTTTTCTCATTGACTGTATTAAAATCGTATCTTTCCCTAGCTTTCACATCTGATAGGACCTCATAGGCTTGAACAATCTCCATGAATCTCTCTTTTGATTCTTCAGAATTTTTATTCTTATCAGGATGGTATTGCAGTGCTAGCTCACGAAAGGCTTTTCTTATCTGAATTTGATTAGAATCCTTTGTTATTCCTAATATTTTATAGTAATCTGACACTTAATTGTATATTGGTAAAGCTAAAATAATAATTTTTTCTTGATTTATTATTTTTTCCAAAGTCGATCACATGTACTGGTCACTATAACAAATAAATCATAATCTATTTATCTTCGTGAATGGATCTGTTATTATATGGAAAATTTTTTTAGAAGGAAGGTAACGGATAAATTTAATTTCCAAGAAAAAGATAAAAAACCTTCTGAATTAAATAATACTAACAATATTAATGATATTCAAACATTTGATCTTTATAATAAGGGAATTAATCATATGGCTAATGAGAAACTTACTGATGCTATTAGATGTTTTGAATTATCTTTGAGAATTGATCCGCACTTTGTTAATGCATGGATAAAAAAGGGATATGCTCATTTCCACCTTGGAGAATATGGTGTAGCCATTTCTTGTTATGATAATGCTCTAGATTTAGATATAAACAATTTCGACGCTTGGGATCTTAAAGGACTTGCACATTATAGACTGAATAACCTGCTAAAAGCAATTGAATGTTGTGAAAAATCAATAGATATCAATCATAATAATGGAATGTCATGGTATAACCTGTCTTGTTATTTGGTGCTTGATGGCAGAATCGATGATGGGATGGAGGCACTAAAGAGAGCAATTGAAATTGAAATTTCTTATGCCAAACGTGCTGTCAGAGATAAAGATTTTGAAAATGCAAAAGCAGAAGAAGGATTTCGAAGAATAATTGAGGTTGTAGTACTAGAGGCAATTAGACATGGCTACGATTATTCAGGTAAAATAATCTGGATCACCGGTATGGATCAAGTTGAGGTTGATGATGCTTTATTAAGACTTTCCATGAAAGGTCTAATAATAAGAAAGGAAAAGAAAAACTTCTTTAGTAAAGAAGAATATTTTGAACTCTCTAGAGAAATAGGTTCAAAGGTTGGTACACTTAAACGCTCAGGTTTCATGGGAAAATCTAGGGAAGTTTCACCTCCTGTTCAACAATTAAAGGATATAAGTGAAATATTAGCTAAAACGAGAGAATCTGTAGAACAAGGAGATGTCCAATTAACTATAGCCTATTTTGATAAATTGATAAATCCTTCTATTCATGGAAGTACAATGATCGAAAAATTCTTTAATGAGCATAGAGATTTAAGACTCTATCAAAATCGCCTTAAAGACAAAGGACAAGAATATTTGAATTCTCATAAATCCGA
>DASVEV010000222.1:0-15799 GCA_036380415.1 Nitrososphaeraceae archaeon | reverse complement strand
TTACTTTGATTGTCTATATAAAGACCATTTCCAGATTCAGTAATAGAATTCAAAGTGATAACAGAGTTATCTGAGTTAACTAATGTTACTCCTGCCAAGGTATTTTGGAAAAGTATGTTATCTTCAATAGTACTTTGTTGTGTAGAGTGTCCTGCAATACCAATTTGGTTATTCATTATTATGGACAAATGTGCATTGAGTATGCTAGCACCGGTACTGAATAATCCTATTTGGTTATTTTTAGCAACTATTCCTTTTACTTCAACATTTTGAGATCCTGTCATTAGTATACCAGCTTGAAATCCTTCAATAGTACCATCTTGGACTACTACATTGTTCATGTTAGGAATCATGATTCCTACTTTACTTGAAGTCTTGGTATCACTATCTACATCTGGACCAGAAATTGTATGTCCGTTAAGGTCTACAACAATATCACTCGCACCTACTATAAGACCATCACTTTCTGCACAATTCAAGTTTGAAGTTAATATAACATTTTGTGTTATAACTTGACCGCAAGATGGACTTATGGCTAATGGTTGTGATGCTGATTGTGGTGTTGCTGTTGGTTGTTGTTGTGCTGGTTGGGTTTGGGCGCTTAAGGATATGGGTTGCATTGTAATTGCTGCAACGGCAGAGAATGAGATTATCGCTGCCAACATATATGCCATTAGTGTTCTATTCATTTAGTAGATGGTTTGGTACTGACATATTTATGTTAATCTATTATTTTTATTATAACTAAGTATAGACGATTTTTATTGTAACTATTTAATAGTACACTTGATACTTTTTAAAGAATTCTTATACAGAGTTAAAATTTTAATGACTGGATTCAAACAAAAATTTAAAATTTTTTAATTTGTTGCAATAACATTTATAGAAGAGACAGTCAATTCTTTTTGATATTTTAGATAATAAATTTTCTGCATTTATAATCTATAAAGATTATTAAACTAGTTTTAATAAAGAATTATAAGGAAAATTTAAGATTGTTTTGATATGAAAATAGCTATTGCTGGAGCTGGAGTTGCTGGAAGTTATTTAGGATTCATGTTACAAAAAGAAGGACATGATGTTACCATTTTTGAATCTTCCAAGCAGGAAAATCATTGGGCAGTTTGCGCTTGGGGTGCATCAAGAAATATACTAGAAAAATTTTCAAAAGATGTAGGACTAAATTTTGATGAATATATTTTTCATATTGGAAAAAAATTACGAATGGAATTACCAAACAATAAAGAAGAATATTTAGAACTTATTGGACTAGTCACTTACAACAAACAAAAATGGGAACATGATCTCTTAAAAGATTTGACGGTTAATTACGAATTTAAATGTTCTAGTAGTTTTCCTTTTAGGGACTATGATTATGTTCTTGATTGTACAGGTCTTCATCGTTCTCTACTGCCAAAATCAACAACTGATTTTATTATCCCTGCCTATGAATATCTCATAGAAAATCCTGATATGATACCTACTGATAATGAGTTCTATGTGATAGGTTACAAAGGGGCGAGGGGATATTTTTGGTACTTTCCAATTGATAAAGGTAGAGCCTTTGTAGGTGCTGGAGATATTGATAGGAAATATTATGGGATTAAAGAATTTTTTCAAAATCACCCATCAGCAAAAATCATAAAAAAAATAGGAAGACCTATACGTCTAGCTCCACCAAAACGTATGGAGCCTTTTTTTAATAATAATGTTATAGGAGTGGGAGAGTCTATTGGATGCGTTTTTCCAATGTTAGGGGAGGGAATAATCCCATCATTGTTATGTTGTGAAATCTTTTTAAATGTATTTGATAAATCTAAAAACTTTGATTTTAAATTGTACCGAAATTTAGTTTTGAAAAAATTTAATTATTATGAAGATGTCTATAAGATTGTAAGACTGAAAATGGAGGGCAAATTAAGTACAATTAAACATTTTCCTTTAATGATGAAAATGTACACGTCAATGAAAAAAGATGAAAAAAGATTTGGATTTGAAATAAATTTAGATAAAATGAATAGGCTAGTCAACACTCTTTAATTATATCTTTTTTTTCTCGACACAACTTATAGTTATATCTCGTTAAAAGATTTGAATATTTTCTTTAAAAAGGTATTAATGAACAAATGCTACTAATCATTATAGTTTAACAAAAAACATTTAATCTAATTTTAATAAATCTTCAATGTTTATGAAGAATGTAAAAGGAAGAGTTGCAACGATAATTCCAGCTAGAAATGAAGAGAAATTTATAGGAGAAACATTAGCTGCACTTTTAAATCAAGATATTACCGATAATAATATTATTGTAGTAAATGATGGATCGGAAGATAAAACTAAAGAAGTTGTTAATTCTTTCCCTAATATTGAGCTAATTAATATTGAAAACAGAGGATTTGATGCTCATGGGACACCAAATCTAGCAAAAGTAATTAATCAAGGTCTTGAGAAATTATTACCAGATGTTCTCTATGATTATATAATGATTTTGGGATCTGATCATATTCTCCCATCAAATTATATAAGAAAAATTGTAGATCAAATGGATGAAAATAGAGATATAGCCATTTGTTCTGGACAGATTAAGGGTGAAAAAAGTAAAGTTCCAAGAGGATCAGGTAGAATCGTTCGAAGTGATTTCTGGAAAACTATAGGCCTTCAATACCCATTAAAGTTTGGTTTTGAAACTTATCTATTGATAAAAGCCCAGCAGTTAGGTTATAGAATAAATGTATTAAATGATCTTATTAGTCTTACAAGCAGACCTACGCGAAAATCTTATAAGAAAGAAACTTATGTATCTTATGGAAAGTCACTTAGAGCTCTTGGTTATATTCAATTATATTCTGCAGGAAGAATTGGCTTAATTTCTTTGAAAAATCCGAAAGGTGCTTTCTACATGCTTAAAGGGTATACTAGTAGTGATATTGAATTCTATGAAGAAGACTTTAGAAGTTTTCTGAGATGTATTCAATATGTAAGATTAAAACAATATATAAAATCATTTTTATTTAGGTAATCTATAAGGACATAAAAAGTGGTGAATAATAAACCTAATAATTAAGGTATCACTTACATCTAAAATGTGATTTGATATTATGTATTCTTATGACTGAGTGTCTAATAACCTTAAAACTGGAAGGGACACTACAAATTATTAAAAGGAACAAAAAATAGTGTCATGAAGAAAACAATTCAAACGTCGACACAGGATATGTATATGCTCGTGATGAACAAGCATAAATTGACAGAATGTCTTTTATAACCTTACAATAAACATTCTAAAGCGTAACTAGGTATTAAAAAGATGGTTTTGTTGTTAAATATAAATGAACATATTCACTCTACTCATAGAAATACTTTATACAATTATAACTCTTAACAGAGTATAGAATTATTTAAAAATTAGTTTCTCTAATTAGGTAACCTATATGATAATACATCAAAGAATTATTGTAAATCTCATGGAGTTACATATAAGAAGATTTATTAACAAATTTGATAGGCATGTAGGATATTCTTCTCATATTTATCCCATAAAAGGTTTTTTTTTGCAAAGTTATAGGTCTCTATTCTTTTTTTATATAAAACATTGGTATTTTCTTTATAATACGCAATTTTTGTAATTAAATCATTATAATTTTCAATAGTTTCGCATTTTCCTTTTAATGTATCAGAAATTGTTTCCAATGACGATGTATTAATAATTAATAGACCAGAATGTGCATATTCTGCATATTTATTGGGATTCAAATAAGGATGAGACCAATGTTTTTTCCATGGTAGCAATCCTATGTCGTATTTTGACATTTCTGCAAACATTAAGTCTCTAGGTAATAGACCTTTAAAAAAGATCTTTTCTTTATTCTTTTCGTTCCATCCGATAAAAATTAAATTGCCTATATCATTTTCCAAAAATATATTTTCTAATCCTTCCAAATTTTTATGAGGATAGATATCTATTGATATGCCGTCTCTACCCTGATAAACACTGTTAATCACTTTATTATAATTTGGGATGTTGATATTTTTAATTTCAGACTCTAAGGGAAAATTTGGAACAACAAATACATCTTTTTTGTTTCCCATATTTTTTAAATCAGTTGCAATGCGTTCTGAAACAGTAATAGTAGGATGATTTGATACAATTTCTTTTTCCCACGTAGGCCATACAGATATTGCTCGCTTTTTCATTTGTTTGGTTAGCCATCTTCCTATTCTACTAGAACCTTTGGAATTTGTTATTTCATAAATAACTTTTGCATATTGAGCCCAATGTTCGTTATCATCATATATGAACGGAATTCCTAAATCATTAATCATCTTAGCTGGAAAGATAGTATGTGCATGTATTAAGTCAGGTCTAACGTCTTCTATAATTTTTAAAATTTGTTTTCTAACCATATGCCAATAATACGGTATTCCAAATCTTGCTTTGGCATTCCATGTAATAGAGTACATTCTAGAAAAAATAGTATTTTTATATTGTGGTGACTCTCTTCCTGCAAATATAACTTCATAACCGTTATTTGTAGCAGTTAAAACAGATTTTTCAATCCTACCATTTGGTAGTCCAAAACTTGTTAGATATAAAATCTTCATTCACTATAATAAAGATGTAAAGCATTTAGTAAAACTTTCGGCTAAGATCTTTAGTTTCTCTAAAATATGAAAGGATATTTTCATCTAAAGGTCTGATTATTTATAGGTTTGTAGGTTATATATAATAGAATTACCTACGAAGTATTCTAATTATATGATATTTTGGTCTCATATTATTATTCTGCATCTCAAATAAAGTATCTATCATAGAGTGTAATTAGAAAATATTTCTTCACAGATTATTTTAGAATAGTTTTTACTTGAATCTCTATTAAAATAATAAAATTTTAATTAGAATTCTATCATATTACTTGACTGAATCTTTACTACTTAAATAGATATTAAATAAATTTTTTACAACATTTAGTGGTTCGTGTTTATCAGGTAATTTTTTAGTATATTTTAATTGATAATTAAGAACTTCTAACCCGCATGCTAGACTTTCTAAAGCCGTCTTACTTGAACTTTCTAAAAGTTTTCCATTAACAAATTTTATATCTATGTATGTATTGTATTTTTTTAATAAGTCTGGCATATCTTTGTACTGAGTAGGACTATGTGCTCTATCAAGTATGAATATATTGTGACTTATATTTCTGTCTTTGATATAATTTAAAGCCTTCTGAATATCTATCGCTTCCGTTTTAATAGTAATTGCATCATATTTATAATCCTTGTTCAAAATACTTGTACTTTCATTAAATAATTCTGTATCCACAGGATTTGGTAGGTAACAAGAATTATTAGCAAATTTTAATAGATCTGGAGTAGAGACTAATACAATATCTGCTTGGTGTTGCATAGTACCTTGCAGAGATCCTGTATAGCCATTTCTAAGTAACCATAACTTATTCTTAATTCTCACTCCGAATCGCTTTAATCTCAATTCTAAAGTAATACTTTTTTTATAGTTGCCACGTAGATCAGTTCCGTGATAATGTAAAATGATTTTCTTTTTTTTTCCATACTTTCTACGTAATTTATATACTAATGCATCAACGCTGTGCAGATGTACGATGTCGTAAGAAGCAGCTTCATTTAAACATGCGGTATAAAAATTCTCTTTTTCTACTAATATTACATTATTTTTATAATAATCCTTAATTCCATACTTATCTGCTATAGCTATTACTTTCGACTTTACACCTTGTTTTTCTTGAAATTTTGCTAATATACAAGCTACACCTGCCTGGTCATTAATGTGTAAAATTTTCAAATTTTGTTTCTATTTAAGTAATTTCAGAGTTACTAATAATATTTTTGAATAGTGTTTAATGAAATGACTTAGCAAATTGTAAAACCTATTTATCCCAATGAATATTGTTTTACTTTATTAACATAGAGATCATTTATACTCTATTGGTCTCAGCTTAAGAGATTGATTGAGAGGAAACCTGAAGGTAAAAAGTATAATAATATTGTTTCAAGATATGATGTATATCAAGTAACATCACTAGCAAAGAAAGAGTAAACGATCAAATGCTTAACATATAAATGGTTAAATGTATCTTATAATAATAAATTAATAGACTATAGCCACTTTAATTATGATACCATAAATTAGAATGATATCAAAATATAGAAATAGAACTCTTATAATTTAATTTACCATGCATAAGTGAACTAGTATAATATTAAGCGATACTCTAAACTACTAAACTTCTGTTAGGATATAAATGCAATGAAAAAATAAGGTTTATTACCATAAAAAATATGTTGCCAATACGAATTAAGTTAAATAAACAACTTTAAATCTATAGACAGTATAGGTTCCTGTAAAATTAGTGAAACAGTATTAGCTTTGTTGTAATCTAACTTTCTTAATTCATTTATCATAATAGAGAATATCTAAGATTATAGTAATTTATTTCTCATGTTTATTCTCTTGATCATCTCAAATTACTCAATCCATCCCAAACGTTAACAATATTTAAGTATGAAAGGTTAGATTTCTGTTTAAAACTGAACAAAATGTTGTTGTTTAATAATTCTTAATTACATTCGACAAATAAAAATATTTGTTACCTATTCAAGAGTTTTATCTCTTGATAATGTAAATTTCTTATCTTTACAATTGATTAAATGACTATATATATTTATATTCATTACTATGAAAACGTATATTCTATTAAATGTTTTGAATAGATGATATAATACATTCGTGATTTTACTTACTACTCTTAGAAATGAAATCAAATCTTGTTATAGATATTTTTAAGTTCATTTGTAACATTTACTGGATTATGTAATTCGGGTAGTCCGTATACATATTCTAATTTATAGTTCAAAACCTTTAGTCCACAAGCGAGAGACTCTAATGCAGTTTTACTAAAATTTTCAAGTATTTTATCATTCACTATTCTTATATCTACATACACATCATATTTTTTTAAAAAGTTAGGGATTTCTTCATATAAAATAGGTGTTTTCGTTCTATCAAGTACATCTATTTTTAGATTAATATTATTTTCAGTACAATAAAGTAAGGTTTTTTGAATATCCCCAGATGTAGTTTTTATGGTTAAAGCATTATTATTTCCTTTGTTATGATTAGTAATATCTTTCGAAAAATGGTCTACATCGACAGGATTTGGAAGATATTTTGCCTGAGGTAATAATAATAAAAGATCCGGTGTTGAAACCAATATTTCATTAGCTAATTTCTGAGATTCAGTTTGTAATGGCTGATAATATCCCATTTGGATGAGTCTTAACCTATTTTTTACTTTCGCTCCAAATGATTTTGCTCTAGTTTTAGTATTCTGGATATTAAAAAAACTCTGGTTATTATTATTTTTCAGGCCACGTATATCTGTACCATGATAATGAAGAATAATTTTTTTCGAATTTCCGAATGCTTTGCGTATTTTAATTACTAATTGCTCCACACTATGAATATGTATAATATCTGCACTTTTTGCTTCAGAAATACAGGATTCTACAAAATTGACTCGATCAACTAAATCAACATAATCTTTATAAAATTTTAATATTCCATATTTATCAATTTTATTGGATGATAAAACTTTTGATTTTATATCATTCATTCTCTGATATTTGGCTAAGATACATGCCACACCAGCTTGATCATGGATATGCAATATTTTCAATAAACAAGTAAACAATAAACTAGATAAAAATATTTAGAAAATAAGAATAATTAGTTAATGAAATTTGATTCTTTTAAAATAAATATTATCTATGGTTATGATTCATAATTATTTCTCATTATCTTTATTATCTTTATCAGATTTTTCAACCTTTGGAATTTTGTTACCTTTAGTAATTTTTAAAAGCATTTCTCTCATTTCTTTTTTCTCTTGTTCAGTGATCTTACCATCTATAAGATCTATTACAAAAAGCCACATAGTCGCTCCGATTCTATTCTCCTTAAATAATGCTTCAGCTTCTACTCTCCATTGACTCTTTCGATGCCAATATCCTATAATAATCGAAAGAGGGACGTATATAGCTATGAATGTCGCCGCAAATCCAACAATATTTCCTCCTATCAACGAATCTATGGAAGGCATCCTGTCAATCAATAATCTATATTGAATAACGATAAAATTCGCAAATGTCATTAAAAAAATAAGATATATACTATGACCTTGTCTAAAATCTAACCATCGTCTTCTAAACCAGTTATTATTTTTTTTCAATATTTCGTAGTTCTATTAATTTAGATAAATTGTTTACTAATGAGATGTTGTTATTTTTCTATAATCCTAAAAACACCTTGTGAATAAAGCAATTTTATCGGATCCTTTATTGAATCAATTTTATCTGCTAATATGATGTGAATTCCATTACTTGAGGATGTATTATGATTATACTGAAATATTCGATGGTCCTTTAATGACGTTTTCATCCATCCCCTGAGATATGGATCTCCATGAATAATGGATTTTGGAGTAGTATAATTATTTAACCAGTCTATAACTATTGAGAGATCTCTATTATCTACGATATCAATGGAATTAAATTGCATTGTGGAAGGAACAAAACGATGAGTATATTCTGCAAATATCCAATAAATTGGAAAAGAATAGTCATAAGGTAATATCATGTAAAATAAGCCAATAATTATATAAAAAGAAAGAATAGGTAAAAGTATCTTATAATTTGGTTTATCTTCATAATTGGAGAATAATTTGATCAATCCATACGAAGAAAAAAATGACATAAATATTCCAGAAATTATAATCCATCGATCTGGTAATAATATTGCTGAATGTGGTAATACTAACCAGGTAAAAGATCCAAATAAAGCTATACCTAATGGGATGCATAACAATAGTTGACGCAAATTTTTTAAACCATAAATAAAAAGTGGAAATGTTAAAATATTCATCATTATAAATAGAATTCCTAAATTTAGTGGACTATAATTTACATTTTCTTTTATATTGACAGTTAATACATTGTTTATGTTATTAATAAGTGCATCATTTTTAGTATTATCAACTAATACTAAAAAAATGATTATACTAATAATTATTATTGGTAAAGAAATAATATATTTTAAATCCTTTTTTATCAAAAAATAAATCGACAATGATGTAATTAATAAAAAAGAAATCATGTTGTCAGTTAAAAGAGTGATAATTACTAATGAAATGATCAAACCAAAATGAATTATTCTTATTTTGGAGTAATAGGTTTTTCTGTCGTTTAAAATTAAGTAAAAAATTAAGAAAGTAAATGACAATGCAAGGATATCCTTTTGTAAATCCCAAGTAGTTCTCAAAGCAGAAATTTGAAATAAAATAAATATAGTCATAAACCAAGCTGGTTTTAAATTTAGCCCTTTTAATAATAAATAAATTGAAACTGAAAATATACCATATGTTATTGATGATAAATATATTATAAGGCTCGGCGGAGATAGAGGAATAACTGATTTAAATATGTATAGTAAATATGTATAAAATTGAAATGGATCATTTTGAAAACCACCAGCTAAAGGAATATAAAAGTTTATAGTGTCATAACCAATTGGATAAGGATAAGCAATAAGTTCAGGAATAATTCTTATTAAACATCCTATAAGAAAGCAAAATAAGAGAATTTTAATTAATTTGAGATCTAAAGTAAATGAAATCACCTTTAATTAAGTAATTTTATAATGTATATATAACTATCATAGAATTTTGGACTCAATTATAGATCTCGTTGACTTTAATAAATTATCTATGTCAACTTGAGAATGTTGATAAGAAATCGCTCCCATTTTGAATGGTAAAAAGAATATTTTGTAATTAGAAATTAAAGCAAAATGATATTTCCTTAGTTTTTCTTTATCAGCCAACGCTACATCATTTGCATTATTAATTTCCCTAACATCTCTATTTAAAAAATGTACATTAAAAAGTGAACCAATCCCAGTTATTTTTGCCTCAATATTATTTTCATCGAATATTATTTGAAGTTCTTTTCTTGTATATGCACCAAGCTCATTAATTTTTGAGTAAACTGTTTTTTTATTTTTTTGTAAAAATTCAAGAGTTTTTAATCCAGCAGTCATTGTAACTGGGTTAGAGGAAAACGTACCCCCTCCAATGGAACAAATTGAATTTTTATTATTTTTATCAAGTGGATTAGAAATGGATAAAATTTCATTTTTACCGCAAACTATGCCTATTGGTAATCCTCCACCTGCAATTTTACCTAAAGTAAATAAATCTGGATCTAATTTAAACATCTTATAAGCTCCATTAATTGAGAGTCTAAAACCAGTTACAATTTCATCTAGTATGAATATAATATTATTTTTCTTTGAAAATTCCTGTAATCCTTGGAGGTAATCTTTATTAGGAGTAATACATCCAGCACCGCCTAGAATAGGTTCAACAATTATACATGCTAAATCGTTCTTTATCTTGTTTAATAATTGTAAAGATGTATGTAGATCATTAAAAGGAATTGATTGAATGTATTTGTTATCTACATCTAATCCTAACCCTTCGTTAATTTCAAAAGGATAATTTACACTTTCAAGCAAGGAAGAGTTAAATCCATGCCATCCTCCAATTATTTTAGCAACTATTTTCTTCCTGGTTACCGCACGAGCAAGTCTTACTGCATACATCGTAGCTTCAGAGCCTGTTGTAGCAAATCTCATTTTTTCTGCTTTTGGCATTAGTTTTTGGATAGTTTCAGCCAATTCAATACTTGTAGTGTTTACAGTACCATACAATGTACCATTTTTTACTTGTTTAGATAGCGCTAGGGAAACATTTTTTGGAGAATGACCTAAAATCAATGCCCAATGGCCCATCCAATAATCCGTATATTTAATACCATCCACGTCAAGAAGGTATTTTCCAGTAGCTTTTTTAACAAAAAAAGGGTAAGGGGTGAAAAATCTAATATTATGACTAATTCCACCAGGAAAAAACCGTAATGATTTTTTATAAAGTAAATTAGAATGCTTTGTATTTTTCTTATAATTTCTTTTGAGATTATCAATATTCATATATGAAAACAGACAAAATCAAAGAACTAATTTATAAGTTATGAATAGAAAAATTTGTATTTATTTTTAACATAATTTTTAGGTAAATATATATTGGTTAGACTATTATATTATTAGTCCATCTTATTTATTGCAAAAAATATAAACCTAAGGTTTATATGATGCAGTTGAAGATGGAATCTAGAACGCAAGGCAAGGCGGCATCAATAATGATGTTGGTCATGGTACCAAAATGTGACTTATTGATCTCCATTTGCGCTCATATTATGAGGATTTAATATAACCTATTAGATCTGATATAGGTTACAAACCCGCACAATTCATGATTGTCCGGCCGTACTCTTTATTTAATATTATTAAAGGATTAACTCCGGTTGATCCTGCCGGACCCGACTGCTATCAGAATAGGACTAAGCCATGCGAGTCAACGTAGCAATACGTGGCATACGGCTCAGTAACACGTAGTCAACATGCCCAGGGGACGTGGATAACCTCGGGAAACTGAGGATAAACCGCGATAGGTCATAATATCTGGAATGATGTATGGCTTAAATCTATATGGCCCCTGGATTGGACTGCGGCCGATCAGGCTGTTGGTGAGGTAATGGCCCACCAAACCTAAAACCGGTACGGGCTCTGAGAGGAGAAGCCCGGAGATGGGCACTGAGACAAGGGCCCAGGCCCTATGGGGCGCAGCAGGCGCGAAAACTCTGCAATAAGCGAAAGCTTGACAGGGTTATTCTGAGTGATTTCCGCTAAGGAAATCTTTTGGCACCTCTAAAAATGGTGCAGAATAAGGGGTGGGCAAGCCTGGTGTCAGCCGCCGCGGTAATACCAGCACCCCGAGTGGTCGGGACGATTATTGGGCCTAAAGCATCCGTAGCCGGTTCTACAAGTCTTCCGTTAAATCCACCTGCTTAACAGATGGGCTGCGGAGGATACTATGGAGCTAGGAGGCGGGAGAGGCAAGCGGTACTTAGTGGGTAGGGGTAAAATCCGTTGATCCATTGAAGACCACCAGTGGCGAAGGCGGCTTGCCAGAACGCACTCGACGGTGAGGGATGAAAGCTGGGGGAGCAAACCGGATTAGATACCCGGGTAGTCCCAGCTGTAAACGATGCAGACTCGGTGATGAATAGGCTTCGTGCCTCTTCAGTGCCGCAGGGAAGCCGTTAAGTCTGCCGCCTGGGGAGTACGGTCGCAAGACTGAAACTTAAAGGAATTGGCGGGGGAGCACCACAAGGGGTGAAGCCTGCGGTTCAATTGGAGTCAACGCCGGAAATCTTACCGGGGGCGACAGCAGAATGAAGGTCAAGCTGAAGACTTTACCAGACAAGCTGAGAGGAGGTGCATGGCCGTCGCCAGCTCGTGCCGTGAGGTGTCCTGTTAAGTCAGGTAACGAGCGAGATCCCTGCCTCTAGTTGCTACCATTGCTCTCAGGAGTAATGGGGCTAATTAGAGGGACTGCCGTCGCTGAGACGGAGGAAGGAGGGGGCTACGGCAGGTCAGTATGCCCCGAAACCCTCGGGCCACACGCGGGCTGCAATGGTAAGGACAATAAGTTCCTATTCCGAAAGGAGGAGGTAATCTCCAAACCTTACCTCAGTTATGATTGAGGGCTGAAACTCGCCCTCATGAATATGGAATCCCTAGTAACCGCGTGTCATTATCGCGCGGTGAATACGTCCCTGCTCCTTGCACACACCGCCCGTCGCTTCATCGAAGTTGGTTCTTGGCGAGGTTGTGTCTCATTGGCACTATCGAACCTGGGGTCAGCAACGAGGGAGAAGTCGTAACAAGGTGGCCGTAGGGGAACCTGCGGCCGGATCACCTCCTTAGTAAAGGTCGGACAATCCGTGTAAAGGGTTTGTAACCAAATCAACCAATCAAAAAGAATGCAATTCCTAGAAAATTTTTAGGAATGAAGTGATGTAGTAGACGTGAGTTTACAATGATCATCGTGTATAGGATCGACAATTAACCACAATATTGCATAATATGCAATAATGACAGAGGTTAATTGGCTTCATTATCAAAGTGGTATATCTGACCGCGTAAAATTACTAACCAAATTTCAAAGGGAAATGCTGGTGCAACTACGCCGGTTGGTGGATGACTAGGCTTAGAAAGTGATGAAGGACGTGGCAAGCTGCGATAAGCCTGGGGTAGGTGCATGCGACCATCGATCTCAGGATTTCCGAATGAGGTCTCTCTTAATACTCCCCTGCTTTATGCTGGGGAGGGCGAACTGTCCGAAGTGAAGCATCTGAGTAGGACAAGGAAGAGAAATCAATCGAGATTCCGTAAGTAGCGGCGAGCGAAAACGGAACAGCCCAAACTGAATCTTTAATGGTAACATTATAGAGATGTGGTGAGTTATAGTTTTTAGATCCTGTTTTTTTAGTCGAAGTGTTCTGGAAAGAACTGGGAAAAAGGGTGATACCCCCGTAGACAAATAAAAATAGGATTGTTCTATAACAAGAGTAGTTGGCCTTGACAGTGGCCAGTGAATGTGGGTGAAAGTAGCATCCAAGGCTAAATATTATCTAAGACCGATAGCGTACTAGTACCGTGAGGGAAAGTTGAAAAGTACCCCGGAAGGGGGGTTAAAAGCGCCTGAAACCAACCGGTTACAGACGTGTATGGCTCGAAAGGAATCAGGTAGAGAATCCGTAAGGATTTGAAGCCTTCTAGAGTTATACGTTCCGTCTAGAAACACGGGCCAGGGAGATTACTGTTATGGCGAGCTTAACCTTTAAAAGGGAAGGCGAAGGGAAACCAAATTCGCGCAGCATTAGCAAGGCGAGAGATCTGAAAGGGTCTTTAGTCATAGCAATAAGGCTAGAAACCGGACGATCTATTCCTGGATAAGACGAAGGTGGGCGAAAGCCTGCTGGAGGTCTGCAGGGGTCCTGACGTGCAAATCGGTCCTCTAATCTGGGATTAGGGGTCAAAAACCAATCTAGTCCGGTGATCGCTAGTTCCCACCGAATTGGATCGCAGTCCTGTCTTAGTCGAGATTGCTTGTACTGTAGAGCACCGATCGGACAGTAAGGGCTCGAAAGGGCTCGCTGTCCATTCGAACTCCGAAGGTACAAGCGTCGTAGAAGCTAGGAAGCGGGTTTATGTGGGGTAAGCCTCATAACCGAGAGGGGGACAACCCAGACTAAAGTTAAGGTCCCCAAATATCTACTAAGTGTCAAACCAAAGGGTGTTTTCGAGCACAGACAGCAGGAAGGTAGGCTCAGAAGCAGCCATCCTTTAAAGAGTGCGTAACAGCTCACCTGCCGAGCTTGGAAGCCCCGAAAATGCACGGGGCTCAAGTAGATTACCGATACTTTAGATTACCAGCAAGGCTGGTATATGGTAGGTGGGCGTAGTGATTGGGTAGAAGCTGGGCTGTGAAGTCCAGTGGACTGATCGTACTAGTGCAGATCCTGGTGGTAGTAACAGCATAACCGAGTGAGAATCTCGGTGACCGCAAGGGCAAGGGTTTCCCGGCAATGCGTCATCAGCCGGGAGTTAGCCGGTCCTAAGAACAACCTCAACAGCGTTGTCCGAAAGGGAAACTGGTTAATATTCCAGTGCCATGAAAGATCGTTTGTACCTGGCTTGTCGCTTCAGGATAGGGTAAGCAGAATCGTCGTTCTGTCTAATTATTCAAATCAGGGGGAGTACTGTAATAGTGAGAACCTTGATGAGATGAGAATGGCCTTCCGCAAGGAGGGTTTACTTGAATCCAGGAGACACTGAAAGCAAGTTAAGGGAGATTCTTTTATGTCCGTACCGAGAACCGACACTGGTGCCCTGGATTAGTAATCTAAGGTCTGTCGGGTATACCGTAAGGCGAGGGAACTCGGCAAAATAGCTCCGTATCTATGGTATAAGGAGTGCCTGCAGTTTTTATGAGGAATAGGAATTGCAGGTCGCAGTGACTAGGGGGTCCCGACTGTTTAATAAAAACACAGTTGGTCGCAAGTCCGAAAGGATGTGTACGGCCTATGTATCCTGGCCAGTGACGGTACCTAAAACCTGGGTTCAACTGGGCTAAGGGCCGTTTAACGCCGGGAGTAACTCTGACTCTCTTAAGGTAGCCAAATGCCTTGTCGGGTAAGTTCCGACGTGCATGAATGGAACAACGAGGGCCCCGCTGTCCCCGCCTACAACCCGGTGAAGCCACATAACGTGGACGAACAGTCCACAAACCTCTGTCGGGGAGAGAAGACCCTGTGGAGCTTTACTGCAGCCTGTTGTTGCGATATGATGTCCAATGCAGAGAGTAGTTGGGAGCCTTCGAAGCCAATTCTCTGGGATTGGTCGAGGCGAAAGTGTAACACCAGCCATTGGTTATCGTATTGCTAACCCGTTCTCACGGGGACACCGGCAGGTGGGCAGTTTGGCTGGGGCGGCACCCCCTTGAAAAAATATCGAGGGGGCCCAAAGATTGGCTCAGGCGGGACAGAACTCCGCCGGTGAGGGCAAAGCCACAAGCCAGTCTGACTGGATCCCCAATGATACGGGATTCAGAGGCGAAAGCCGGGCTTAGCGATCCATCATGTCCTCACTATTGGAGGCTGATGGTGACAGAAAAGTTACCCTAGGGATAACAGGCTCGTCGCGGGCGAGAGCTCCTATCGACCCCGCGGTTTGGTACCTCGATGTCGGCTCTTCCCATCCTGGTTCTGCAGCAGGAGCCAAGGGTGGGGCTGCTCGCCCATT
>DASVEV010000221.1:0-3015 GCA_036380415.1 Nitrososphaeraceae archaeon | reverse complement strand
GCTGAAAGACAAAGATGGCTAATGTTCAGAAATGAGGAATTTCCGTTAAACTCTGCAATGATTTTAGTTTATCCAAAATCTGATCTCTATGCATTATGGCTATTGAATATTCAATATAACCTTGATATTTTGTGGTTCAATGAAGAAGGAAAACTAGTTTATTATATAGAGGATGCTAAACCCTGTGAGAATCCATTAGATCCTCAGAATTGTACCTTTAAAACAACTGTACCTGCAAAATATATTGTAGTATCAACAGAAGGATTTATCAAAAGAAATAATATTACAAATACATCAATTTTAACTATAATCTCAATCTAACTTTATATTTAGTAGATTCAATATATCTATTTATTAGATTCAATATATCGGTGTTATAAATTTGACATAGGGTTTAAATAGTTTCAGAAAGAATCGGAAATTAGTGAATTAAATGCCAGTTGCAATACTTCCAGATATTAGTGAACAACATTGTATTGGGTGTGCTCTTTGTGTAGAAATTTGTACTGCTCTTGGTCCAGATGTCCTCAGAGTAAAGCCAGTTGAAGGGTGGAAAAGAGGTAAAGCCTTTGTATTTTATCCAGAAAGATGTATCTCTGATGGTGCATGTATTGGTGTCTGTCCAACAAAGGCAATTTTTTGGATGAGACCAATGGATTATACACCAGGACAACCAATTCCATTAAAGAAAAACGCTATATTTAACAAGGGTTGGGAAGAAGGTTAGAATTAACCAAACTCTTTTATTTTATTTTTTTAGTACTCTAAATATTAGTTATTTTAAATAATTCTATAAATATACAATAACGTTATTTCTTATTGATGACGCAGTCCTTCACTGAAGAACCATTTTCTGAAAAAGAAAGAGAAATACTTTTATCCCATTTTACTAATAGTGATAAACCAATTTTTGCAATAATAACTCCCAAACAAGTTGATCGAGGTGCATTAATGTCAAGATATTCACGATCCGATAAAAGTATGCGTAGAATATTTTTAGAAGAATTTGCAAACAATACTAATCGTGGAGATGAATTTTATAAAAGAGTATTATTAGAATATGGTGATGATTCTGTTGCAGAATTAGGAGAAGCGCAGGTAGCAATAGAATATGTATCCAATATTGCAGCTAAAAATATAGAAGATCAAAGAATAGGTTTATCTTATCTAGAAAAATCATCAAGATACGTTTCATTTGATAAGAAAAATAATGGTCAGTATAAATATTTGAGAGAAAGAAAAATAATGAATTCTAGATATGCAGATGTATATTTAGAAGCATGTGACTATGCTTTTGAAGTTTATTCTAAGAACATAGAAGTTATGCAAAAATTCATTATAGAAAGAGAACCTATAGAAAACTTTCAATTTTATGATTCTATTTCTAAAAAAGATGTACAATTTAATAATTTAAAAGAATCCAATGATATAAAATCAGCTCAAAAAATATATAAGAGTACTATAAAAGCTAAATCTTTAGATCTTTTACGGGGGCTTTTACCTGCGTCTACGCTTACCAATTTAGGTATTACTGGTAATGGGAGAGCTTTTGAATATCTTTTAACAAGATTGTATGCATCAAATTTAACAGAAATGAATGTCTTAGCTGATCAATTGTATGAAGAGCTTAATCTAATTATTCCATCTTTTATTTATAGGGCAAAAAATCAGCATGGAATATCTATGCAAAATTACCTAAAAAACACAAAGGATGTTATTCTCAGAATGGCTAAAGAACACCTTCCACACATCAAAATTAATGCAAATCTAGAGTATGTGAATTTAGTATTTAATGAAGATAATACTGAAGCAGAAGTAAAAATTGCATCATCTATTTTGTTTGAACAAGCAGCAGGACATACACTTACAAAAATTATCGAATATGTTCGATCTTTACCAATAGAGGAGAGACACAAAATAATTAAGACATATACAAGTTTACGAACTAATAGAAGACAACGTCCAGGTAGAGCTTATGAAATGACTGAATATACATTTGAAATGCTTACTAATTTTGGAATGTTCCGTGATCTACATCGACATAGAATATTAACTTTGGAAAGACAATTACTTTCTACTAGACATGGATATGATGTGCCTAAGGAAATTTCCGATCTTGGAATTTTGGATGATTTCAAAGATTGCATGTATAAATGTAATGAGGTATTTCAAATTCTTGTCAATGACAATTATTTAGAAGAAGCACAATATGTAGTCAATTTTGCTTATAGATATCCATTTTTTATGAAATTAAATTTACGAGAAGCTACGCATATGATTGAATTGAGAACTTTATCACAAGGTCATCCTGATTATCGTTATGTATGTCAAGAAATTTTTAAAAAAATAAGGAATGTTCACCCTATCTTATCTGAAGGAATAAAATTTGTTGATCTTAAAGATTATAGTCTAGAAAGGCTATCAAGTGAAAAAAATATAGAAAAGAAAAAGAGAGAAATTAGATAGTCAATCAGATAAAATTTTATCCATTTATTTTATTTTAGAAATTTATGACTATCAATTGATTATGTGTATTATTTTTTTAATTTTTATTATTCTTATGCTTATTTAAACCACCGTTCTAAGGATTGACTTCTTTTCTCCTGACTTTTTTTTATTCTTTCTAATGATGATTCTACTCGTTCCTTTGAAAAATCCATTGTATCACATAGAAAACCTATAATTTCCTTATAATTTGGATTATCAAATTTTATACTGTCTATAGAAATATTTTCTGGATTAAGAAATATTTCTCTTATCTGTTGATATGGAACGTCTTTTAAATTATCTTTTATTTTTTCTATTTCTTCCAATCTGCCATTTTCTCTTATTAGCTTAAGTGCAGTTTTAGGGCCTATACCTGGAATACCACCTGGATTAAAATCTGTTCCAATTAGGATACCTACATCTACTAATTGTTCCAGCGTCAATTTTGTAGATTCCAAAATCTGGGATTGATGAATAATTTCTGGTTCTATGCTTACATATTTGTTTTTGTTAGGAATTTTTCGTTTT
>DASVEV010000220.1:0-7682 GCA_036380415.1 Nitrososphaeraceae archaeon | reverse complement strand
TTACGAATCTGATCCAAACAACGTCCAGGTAAAAATGCAGCATATGTGCTTGCAAATGCTGTTTTTCCAGCAATTGCGAAACCTGCTGCAATAGAAACAAGATTTGCCTCAGCTATTCCTATATTAAAAAAACGTTCAGGAAATTGATCTCCGAATTTTTTTGTTTTTAATGAATCAGTGGTATCTGCGCCCACACATACAATATCTTTATTAATTGTACCTAATTCAACCAGAGCATTGCCATACGCAGATCGCATATCCCCTTTTCTTAATTCAAAGTCTGTTAATTTCATCTTCTATTCCCAGCTCATTAGCAACAGGTATCAAAATATGCTTACGTGCAATAATCCAATCTTTTCTTATACTATTTTCATCTGCTTTTTTTAATAGGTTTCTTTCTAACGTGACATTTGTTTTATGTTTTAACTGTAGAATTGCGGTATTAATATCTGAATTAGAAAAAACTGCACTACCTGCTACCATAATGCGTGCTCCAGCTTCATATACTCGTTGAACAGTAGAAGCATCTATGCCTCCATCTGCTTCAATATATCCTTTGTATCCCTTCATTTTCAAAGTTATATTCAAATTGCTAATCTTAGATGTTATATCAGGAATAAATTTTTGTCCAGAAAAGCCAGGGTTCACAGACATAACTATTATGACATCAATATCATTCAAATAAGAAAATGCCCATTCTGGAAGTTCAGTTTGTGGATTAATAGCTATACCCAAACTTATTCCTGCAGACATTACCTTCTCTCGAATATAGCAGAATTTCTCATTATCACAGGTTTCAGCATGAATTGTAATAATATCACAACCAGCGTTGATATATTCCTCAATATGCTCGTACGGTTTTTCAATCATTAAGTGTGCATCAAAAGGTATATTGGTTATAGGCCTTAATTTTTTAATTGTATCGGCTAAAAAAGTAATATTAGGAACAAATATTCCATCCATCACATCTAAATGTATAATGTCTGCTCCACCTCGTTCAACTTTTTTTATTTTTTCTTCATAATTTTCTTTTTCTCCTGCGATTATTGACGGTGCTATCATGTATTCTCCTTCTAATTCTTCAATTAATAATGGAATGTGCATATTATGAGGTGCTTTACCATGCCATTGCGGATTATTAGCCATATGTTTAATCCCATTTCCTTTTACGGTATTTGCAATTATAATAGTAGGCTTATCCTTTATTTCACTAGCTTTGTTCAATGCATCCATTATTTGTTCAACTTTGTGTCCATTAATTTCTATTGCATTCCAGTTAAAAGCAACCCATTTATCACGAACTGGGTCCAGAGGCATTATATCTTCAGTAAATCCGTCTTGTTGAATTTTGTTTCGATCTAAAATTGCTACAATATTATCTAATTTAAACTTAGGAGCAGTCATAGCAGCCTCCCATACTTGACCTTCATTTGTTTCACCATCACCTAGTAAAACATAGACATTGTTATCTTTGTTATCAATAACATTTGCCAAAGCTATTCCAATTGAAACAGAAAGACCTATACCTTCTGAGCCTCCTGAATATTCTACTCCAGGTACAGAATGATGTTCTAAAAGTTTTGAATACCTTACAGGATGACCTTGCAATCTAGATCCAAATTTCCTTAAATCTTTCATTTCGTGTTTTGGAAAGTACCCTGCTACTGCTAACGTTGCATAATAACCTGGTGCAGAATGTCCTTTTGAATTAATAAAATAATCTCTTCCATCCCAGGATGGATTTGAAGGATCATGACGTAATTCTCTAAAATATAATACACCCATTATTTCAGCAGCAGAAAAAGAAGCGCCTGGGTGTCCCGATCCTGCTTCAGCAATTCCTTCGATTGCATTAATTCTAATTTCTTGTATTTTTCTTTTTAGATCTAGATAACGCATGTGAAATATCATATATCAATACCTTCAAACCACAAATGTGGCATAGAGAAACAAAATATAAAGAAAGATAAAAATCTAGCTGGAGGAATAATTAATTATTCACATCAATTAAAAATTCAATTCAATAATTTAAAATATTATTGTTAAATCTCATAATATATGTTAAAAATTATAGCAGATGAAACAAAGATAAGCGAAAAGAGAACAGAACTTTTGGTTATTGGATGTTTTCTCAATGAGGATTATTCCAATTTACTTAATAAATTCAATGAGGAAATAAGTATTGCAGGAAAAGAAATTATTTCCAATATTCATAAATTTGGTCTATTAAATGTATTACACACATTTGCAAAACTCCCCGCTAGAAAAATATTATTTATAGGATTAGGTAACAAAAATGAATTTAATACGGAAAAATCAAGAATTATTTCTGGAAAAATAATTCAATATGCAAAAGAATTCAAAATAAAAGAACTTTCTATTATCCCATTTAACTTCTCTAAGGAAATAATTGAATCGTTAGTAGAGGGAATTATACTTTCCTCCTATTCATTTGAAAAATTTAAAACTTCGATGAACAATAATACTATCGACAATGTTTCGATATTGATAGAATCAAATTCAAAAGAATACCAAAAAATAATCAATGAAATTTCTGTGATATGTCAATCTGTGAATTTTGGCAGAGAAATCAGTAATTTACCTCCTAATGAATGTTCTCCAGAATATCTTGCGAAAATAGCGTCGGATATAAAAAATCAAGGTATTAAATCAAAGATTATCAGTCTTGATTCTATGAAAGAGATGGGATTAAACGGAATAGTTTCTGTAGGAGGTGGTAGTATCAATACTCCTAAACTAATAGTATTGAAATATGAAGGTACTAAAAATGAAGAGAATCCAATTTTACTTGTAGGCAAGGCAGTAACATTTGATTCTGGTGGAATATCGATTAAACCAAGTGAAAAGATGGAGGAAATGAAGTTTGATAAATGTGGTGGTGTTAACATTATTGCAATTATGAAATCATTATCTTCATTAAAAATAAAACATAACGTGATTGGAATAATTCCTGCAGTTGAAAATATGCCTTCAAATTCTTCTTATAGACCAAGTGACATTATCCATATGTATAATGGAAAAAGTGTCGAAGTAATTAACACAGATGCAGAGGGTAGATTAATACTTGCCGACGCACTCGCCTTCGGAATTAAACATTATAAGCCCAAACTAATAATTGATATGGCCACATTGACAGGAGCTTGCATAATAGCATTAGGTAGTAATACAGCAGGAATAATAGGTAATGATGAAAAATTAATCAAAAAAATTCTTGATATATCTAAAGTTACTCATGAAAAAATGTGGGAATTACCCTTGTTAGAAGATCATCATGATCAGATAAAAAGTAAAAATGCGGATATCAAAAATGTTGGGGGTCGAGCGGCGGGAGCCATTACTGCGGCAGCTTTTTTGTCAAATTTTGTAGAAAATATACCATGGGTACATCTCGATATCGCGGGAACAGCATGGAATCAAGAAGGAAGTTTGTTAAAACCATATAACCCACCCGGAGCAACAGGTTTTGGAATACGAACAATAATCAAGTTTATTATGAGTGAAAGTGTATAAAATATATAACATCCTTTAATATAAATTATAACTTTGGACGCCAGCACTGCCCTTTCCCAACCACTCACGTAGGTCAGTACTAGGCAGCGACGACAGGTTTGACTTCCGGGTTCGGTATGAGTCCGGGTCGCGCCCTGCCACTATGACCGGCTAAATAAAAATTATAATAAGGTTAATTTATTCGTTTTTAAACCTAGACATACAAGTAACAACAATCAAAAATCCTCCCTAGCAAGAGATATAATACATATCGGTAAAAATATAACTAAATGGGAAACCCTGAGTCCACCGCAAGAGTAGCAGTTTTAGACGAAGAATTATGTAAACCAAAAAAATGCGGATTAGAATGTATTATTTATTGTCCAGTAAATAAAACAGGGGGTAAATGCATTGTTCAAAGGGAAGAAGATGCTAAAGCAGTGATTTCCGAAGATCTATGTACCGGTTGTGGAATATGTGTTAAAAAATGTCCCTTTGAAGCAATTGTAATAGTAAATTTACCAAAAGAATTGGGTGAACATAAAATTCATCAATATGGAATAAATTCTTTTAGACTATACCATTTACCGACTCCAAAGAAAGGTTCTGTTGTCGGTTTGCTTGGTAGAAATGGTATGGGCAAATCTACTATTGTAAATATATTATCAGGCAATCTTAAACCGAATTTAGGAAATTATGATTTAAACATTGAATGGGAGTACGTTCTCGAAAAATTTCATGGTTCTGAATTAAAGTCACATTTTGAAAGTATTGCTAATGGGAAATTTAGGGTATCCATAAAACCTCAGCTTGTTTATAAAATACCTAAGGTATTTAAAGGAACTGCAGGTGAAATTTTAAAGAAATTTGATGAAACTAATACCGCAGATGAAATTTCTGAGAAACTAGGTTTGAAAAATTCCCTGAATAAAAACTTAAATGAATTAAGTGGAGGAGAATTACAGAGATTAGCCGTCACTGTTACTGCAATTAAAGATGCGGATTACTATTTCTTTGATGAGCCATCATCATATAATGATATTTATCAAAGATTAGCAGTAGCTAAAGTAATACAAAATCTTGCTACAAAAGGAAAAACAGTTATGGTTATCGAGCATGATTTAACTTTATTAGATTATTTGTCTGACTATATTCATATACTATATGGTGAATCGGGAGCTTATGGAATTGTTTCCAGTTTACAGTCTACGAAAACAGGAATAAATAATTTTCTAGACGGTTTTATCCCCTCAGAAAATATTAGATTTAGAGAAAAAAAGTTCAGGTTTGATACATTCAATCCTGTTGATGATTTTATCTTAAACAATATTGTCACTCAATATTCAGAATTAGAAAAAAAATTTAATGATTTTCGTCTCAAAATCTCCCAGGGGAAAATAAGAAAAGGTGAAGTTTTAGGAGTTATTGGTGCAAATGCATTAGGAAAAACAACTTTTATGAAGATGATTGCAGGAGTAGAACAAGCAGATAATGGAAAGATTGAAACCAATGCTAAAATTTCATATAAACCACAATATATATCTCAGGAATATGATTCTGATGTTAAGTCATTATTATACACAGCATATCAAAATATTATAGAAGGAAGTATTGCAGAGGAACAAATTATTATTCCAATGGGAGTTAAAAAACTGTATGAAAAAAATATAAGGAATCTTAGTGGAGGAGAATTACAAAAAGTAGCAATAGCACTATCATTGATGAGAGATGCTGATATCTATGCCTTAGATGAACCTTCAGCTTTTCTAGATATAGAAGAGAGAATAGCATTAGCAAAATTTATTCAGAGGTTTGTAAGAGCTCAAGGAAAATCAGCAATAATTATTGACCATGATATGCAGTTAATTGATATAGTTTCTGATTCTCTAATAATATTTAATGGGAAACCAGGAATAGACGGTATAGCGAGCAAACCCATTTCTAAGATAGAAGGTATGAACCAATTTCTTAAAGACCTATCTATTACTTACAGAAGGGATGAGAGTACTGGTAGACCAAGAGTAAATAAAAACGGAAGTCAATTAGATAAATTACAAAAAAATTCTGGAGAATATTACTACATAAAAAGATAAAGACATGGGATCAATGCTTAAAAATGCATTAAAAGATGTATTTGCAAAAGAAGAAATTGAAAGGGTTTACTCATCATTTGATATAATTGGTGATATAATAATAATTAAAATTCCAGAGGAATTAGAAGAGAAAAAGGAAATTATAGCCAAAACATTGATAAATAAAATTAAGACAGTAAAAACTGTTTTTCAACAAATCTCTTCAGTTCAAGGAGAATACAGAACAAGAAGATTATGTTTTTTAACTGGGATCAATAAAACGAGTACTGAATATAGAGAACATGGATGTATATTTAAAGTAGATGTATTAAAGACATATTTTTCTCCTCGTCTTGCTACTGAAAGACTTAGGGTTTCTAAGTTGATAGGTAATAATGAAATAATCATTAACATGTTTGCAGGAATAGGAACTTATTCAATTATTCTTGCAAAAAAAAATCCTGATTGCATTGTATATAGCATAGATTCAAATCCTTATGCAAACGATTTATGTATTATCAATTCCAAATTAAACAAAGTTCAAGATAGGGTTATTCCTATTTTAGGTAATGCTAGAACAATTATATCTAATCAATTAAAAGGTAAAGCTACAAGAGTTCTTATGCCACTCCCAGAGCAAGCAGCAGAATTTATTGATTCAGCGATTATGGCTCTTGAAAATAATAAAGGAATTATTCACTATTTTGCACATATTAAAGCCAAAAGTAAATTGGATGCACTCGAAGAAGGAAAAGTAAATTGCCATAATCATTTCCAATGTTACCAATATAAGATAATTTCTGGAAAAGTGGTAAGAGAGGTTGGTCCTAGAATATATCAAACTGTTTTTGATTTAGAGATATTTTAAATATTATCATCAGTAATTTCATTAGGATTAGAAGTAGAAATCATAGTATATCCAATCCATATAAATACCGAAACAATTATCCCTACAGTTCCTACAATGGTAAATTTTATTAATAGCAAATCGAAACGTGAAGCAAATAATAGATATATATATATTAAAAAAAATAGTGGAGGAACTATTAAAAGAAAAATCCCAGTAGGTCTGTTATTTTTCATTATCATAAGAAAACCAATTTAAATATCATATATCTCTAACTAAGATCTTTGGCCATTAAAAATGCGTCTTCACCATCACGATAGTACGATTTTAATCTAGATTTTATAATAAAACCTAGTTTTTTGTATAGTTGAACTGCACTTTCATTGCTAACTCTAACTTCCAAATAGATTTCATCACTTTTTCTAATAATAACACCGTTTATTCCTTCTAACATTAATGCTGTTCCTACACCTTTTCCTTGATGCTCTTCTAAAACTGCAACTGATACCACATGGCCCTTCTTTACAAAACCTAACTTTCTGAAATTTGAGAATCCAAATTCTATCTTACACATAATATATCCAACTATCTGATTTTTTATCTCTGCTACAATAAATGCTTCAGGTAATTCTGCTAAAATAGAAGTGAAAAAATAATCAGAATAATGTTCTGGAAGTGTTATCATATTTATATTAATAACAAATGGAAGATCTTTTTCTTCGCAATTACGAATAACATAACCACCAACGCTTCTAAGAATAGATTGCAATTTCTATATTTAATTTGACATGGTATTTAACTTTATATACAAGAACAAATTCGTAAAGTATTTTAAAATAAATAGATAAAAGTTGTCTCAGATATTAAAAGTAATTCTTATTGTTTCATAAATAATGTAATATTAGGATCAGGAGAAATCAGAACCTTACTTGATTTTCCATAACGCGATATCATATTTTGTAAAACCTCTTTAACATTATTAAAAGTGTTAAATCCTAATTTTGTTTTAGTATAATGAAACGGTATCGAAGAAACTATGCCAATGTAATACTCATTTTTTAAATTCTCAAGATAAACTAAATGCTCTAATCCATTTACATAATTGATTTTTTTGATTTCAGAAAGATTCAATCTATCTTCTAAATACATAGTTAAAGCACCCTCACCTATACCATGGCTATTTTCTGCTAGTAAAACAGCCGTTCCTTGATTTTTCAAAACTCCTATAGAATTCCATAATGAATATAATGAGT
>DASVEV010000219.1:0-14453 GCA_036380415.1 Nitrososphaeraceae archaeon | reverse complement strand
AACATAAATAGAACTAAATTAAACACAGACAACACTAATACCACCAATTTCAATGAAAGAACAAATAGAGACTACAATAACACCTTAAATCAACAACAAGATGCAATAAACAAGACACTAGACAACACCTTACAGAATGTAAAAAGGACTACTGATGATGCTGCACGAGAAATTCCAAGATATACACAACGTGTTGCTGAATATCAAGAACAAACTATTCAAACTATAAA
The DNA here is from genome assembly GCA_036380415.1 of Nitrososphaeraceae archaeon. Taxonomy (GTDB): domain Archaea; phylum Thermoproteota; class Nitrososphaeria; order Nitrososphaerales; family Nitrososphaeraceae; genus TH1177. Next base: position 14,223 of record DASVEV010000219.1, on the reverse strand, counting down.
AGATATTGCTTCTGACTTTATTGAAACAGAAAAACAAGTAATAGGCTCTTTTCAATCACAAGTAAACAGAAATAGTGGTGTATGGGATTTGTATAATTCACAAAGAATCGCAGAAAATCACGCAGTAATGGTAAATCATTTTACAAGTTACCTTTTAGATAATAGCAATTTAATAAACAATGCTCTAGCATCCAATATGAGAGTATACAATACAGCACTAGAACAAACACGTGATAATCTAAAGGCTTGCGCAAAAACAAACGCCAATTTCATACAATCAGTTAATAGACAAAATTCACGTAAATACTAACAACAACAACAACAACAATAATAATAATAATAATAATATCAACTAAAAACCAACTAGGTTTTAATTTTAACCTAGTATACAACGTGAATTTTTGAATTATTGTACCTAATCAATTTTTATTTTATTTTGAAATAGTTTTTATTTTTTATATCTAAAAAAATAGAAATGTATCATCTTAATTTTTTATTACTCATTATACTGATGCATCTTTTCAATCAGTTTTTTTTTGATACTCTTCCATTCAGGTTCTATGATACTATAACAAACTGTATCTCTAATTCTTCCATCGTGCATTATCTTATGATAACGTAGTATACCATCTTGTTTAGCGCCTAACCTTTGAATTGCTTTACGTGAAACTATGTTAAGGACATCGGTACGTATTTCTACAGCTATACATCCTAGTTTTTCAAACGCGTATTCCAACATCAAATATTTAGCTTCAGTATTAATTGACGTTCTACGCCAAGATTTAGCAATCCATGTATGTCCTATTTCAAGTCGATGGTTTTCACAATCAATATTGAGATAACGAGTAGTACCTACAATTGTATTAGATAATTTGTGTACAGTTATAAATGGTAAAAATTTACCAGGTGAGGAACCATTTAATAACTCTTTAAGGTATTTTGACATTTCATTTGGATGGGGAAAGTAAGCAAAGCGAGTATTCCAGATTTCCCCATCTTGGGCAGCAAGAGATAGACCTTTTACATCTTTAAGAGAAGGAGGACGTAAGATTGTTTGATGGCCCTCAAGAGTTATTGGTTTAATTTTTAACATAGACTGTTGATTATTATTTTATTTAAAATTTTGTTTGTCATAGATATTCCTTCTATTCCAATAAGAATAATTAATAAGATGTTGTGACAATTTAAAGGAAAATATAGGAACATTAGAATTATTTTCGTAGAAATTATTTAATAGAATTATTTAATAGATTTAGAATTTGAAACCTAAAAAAAATTAATTATAGTTGTTAGCCTAATAGACCATGTGTACTACATTTCCAGTCTTTTATTTCCATGCCAAAATTACACTTTATTTCTGCTTGCGTAGTTTTTAATTTTTGAGATGAACCTATAGAACTTTGAATTTCACTTTTGATTTTTTCATTTATTGTTGTTTTGTCTACAAATGGATTAGCTAAAGTTGGCAATTTAGAGTTTGATTTACTTGTATGAGCTATAACATATCCTATAACTGGGGATTTATCAAAGTCCTTGATGATTGTTGATGTTACCAAATCATTTGACTCTTTAAGTGAGGTAACGCTTCCTGCTATAGTATATGTAGTATCAAATGTCCCAATCTGGGATGAACCTGAAGATAATACATAAGAATTTGAAGCATCTTTTGTTATGTGAATTGTATTAGATGATTGTGATTTTGCCTGTGTTTCAGCTGTTTGTGAATAAGATTCTGTTACTCCTATTATGGATATACTATTTAGAGTCAATACACTTAAGCTTGCTGCTACTACAAGTATAGTTAATAGATTATTTATCATTGTTGAATGTATATAATTCTAATATTTAAATTCATATTCCAATCTAAATTTCAGAAAAAAAAATGGAACTTATCTGATACTTTTTGATAATCAATTAAAGATGTTAACAGACCTCTTGTCGAATATGGATGGTGAGATTTAAACAATTCTAAAGTGAGACTAGTTAATTTTTAAAGAAAGAAGATTAATTTCAAATTATAAAGCTATTGTCCTCTAGGAACTTAATTTATAGGATCCTTATCTGTATTATTATTATTATTATTATTATTATTATTATTCATTAATAAGATAACGAAACCATAAATCCGAAATCTACATAAGATAAGATGAAAATCAAAGTATTGTTAAAGTAGATGTTATAATTATTTTATTAATCATTTATAATAAATAATGAAAGGAACTATTAATTTTTGTTGCAACCTAATAGAGTAGAACCAAACACAGTTATTTATTTCTGATTCATATATTGTACCTGTTTGCCTTTTTGCTCTTTGTTTCTATCTTTTATTATGGTACTATCGCTACTATTAAAAGAGACATATACCAGCCATTAATAATACTCGACTTATTCATACCCACCTTTTACTTTACAAAGAGGTTTCCAATTTGGCTACACACTTAATCTCGATCATGAACTCAGGAAACGCAAGACCATTAATTTGCACAATGGTGCTTGCCACAATAGGAGTGCTGGAAAAGATCTCTCGTCTACACTTGACCGCTGCTGCGAAGGCTGATTTCATATCCGTTACGAAGAGTACTTCATCTACTATGTTGTCCATTGTTGCGCCATACTGTGCGAGCACCTTCTTAATATTGGCATATGCCTGCCGCATCTGAGTCTCCATATCTTTGAGACCGACTATATTGCCCTCGTCATCATGACTTACCTGTCCCGATAGATAGATAGTGTCTCGAACTTTCACCGCCTGGGAGTAACCGTACTCTTTCTCCCAAGGCATACCTAGGCTCTTTGTCTCCTTGTTGATCGCCATTATATGTCTTTTTTGGTGATAATAATATTTATATATTACATTATTATTTTTTTAACCTTGAAAATACTTCAAAGACTATCAATAAGAAATATTCTCTTTTAGCCATAGTCCTCTATTATTATATCCAGAGGTGGCTATGGTTTTTTATCTAAATAATAGTATGTTTCAAGTTATTATATATATATTTTATAAAATTATAAAAATTTTGTTAGAAGTGTCCCAAGATATTTTATAAATGAAAATTATTACAAAATTGATTCCCTATGGTTTATCATTAGCCTCTTTTTTTGTTAGTTATTTCTTAGTAATGGTACTTAATCAATATTTTTTAAATATATTTTATAATAAGCTTTCTCATATAATGGTAATTTAAAGCAAACGATGATTTTTTTGATATTCATATTGAATCAGCTGTTTTTTTCTTTTCTAATACTCCATTGATATAACCTGTCTCAAGCATCAAAAGTGAATATAAAATATTAGCTACATGTGTCTGTACTATTGATTCTAATACTATATTGTTCCCTTCTATACTTTTTGTCTCTGTAATATATTTTACAACTGTTTCGTTATTGCTAGAAATTTTAAATTTGAATGTTTCAATAATTTCAAGCTGTCTTCCTTGAGTTATTGTATTAAAACTAATCTCCTTATTTATTTTATCAATTATAACTTTTCTTTCTATGCCTATAAAAAATTCAGGAAAGAATTTTTCTAATCGTGTATCCTTTAAAGCGCGGTAAATTATATTGGAAGGAATTCGTAATGTAAGAGTTTTTGAAAGTATAGACATATTTCTATTTTTTTCTCCTACTAGTATAAGAATAATATCAAAATTTTAATTTATCACCTTAATTATAATAATATTCTACAAAAGAGTATTCATTTATTACCAGAATGTCCGTAAACTATAACTGTTCGAATAAAAATAAAATTGCAAATTCTTCCTTTTTTGTTCTAATCTATTAACTTTTAGTTTAAGATTTGAAAGATACTAATTTAATTTTAAACTAGGAGAATCACATTTCTTCAATCCTCTCATTGTTTTTTCTCTATTTCTAATTTCGCCATTCATCCTTTCCATTTTGTTATTGTTAAAATCTCCTTCAAATCGAATATGGCTAATATGTCCTTCTAGGGTTATTTATAGTGAAAAATTCTTTCTTGTAAATTTGATGAAAGTTTTGGCTCCATCACTAATAAATGCGCAAGGTCTTTTTCCTGTTATTTTCTTATTTTTTTTCTACAATGGATTAATATCTTCACTTTACTTTGTATTTCCAACTTGCAGAGCTATCAAAAATCTAGTTTAATCATCCATAAGAGCGTAAAGATTTTATGAATAAAAAAAGATTCTATAAAAAAGCAGAGTGCAGAGATACTATAAATTTTTTTTAGAGATCATTTTTTTTATAATTAACAGAAGATCCGACTAAAGGTTAATCATGTATCAACAGAAAATCAATTTCTATTTGAAAGGAAAAAGGTATAAACAAAGAAAAAACATGAACATTTATTATATTTAATTTCTATCCTTTTCCATCTTTTGTAATTTTATTATTAACAGCATGTCTTCAATGGGTTTTGTTTGTTTATACCCTGATGTATCATATGATTCAAACAATTTTATAAAGTTATGATAGTACAAATAAACATTATTTGAATTTTTCAAGAAAATATACTTAGCAAAGCCTTTTTTAAAGAAAATCACAATGAAGGACTCCTAAATTATTCCCAAATAATACGATAAAAGCATCTATTTTATGTCGTTATATAATTGAAAACTTAAAGATACCCAAAATAGAAATAGAAAAATTTCTTGAGATGATATATGGATTTTCCAATCCATTTCATATACTCATCATGAAGAACAATATAGCACTAATCCTAACGTAAAAATTCTAATTGACTATCAAGCTCAATCTCAATACAATTTTTTTATTGCAGCATATGAATCTTCTTGAATTGAAATTGTATCAAAAATAGAACATAATAAAGATTTAACTCCATATTTAATTTTCAAATATACATTAAAACAGATTTAACAAGAAAATATCATGAAAGGAGATAAAGGAGATTTTTTGACTATATTGAATTTGAAACTAATGAAAAACTTTTAAAAACAGATGTACAAATTTGGATTCTAATTTGTTTAATATTTAACCAAATCGAAAAAAATAGGAATTTAAAAAACCATTATTACGGAATAGTTAAAAACTACTATATCCATCTGAACATACAAAGATAAAACATTCTTAGAATCATCATTTTTAATAACGTTTGGTAGTATTATTAATTTGTTAATAATAATTAGTTCTAAGCGAACTAGCTCAATATTCTTTTGCTCAAGATTCAATACAAGAACAAGATAGAGTATTTGTTGCTAATGAGCTGTCTAATACTTGGATAAGTACAGAGATAATTGATGAATTAATGTGAAATTAGTTATTCTTTTTTTGCATAGTCCTTTAATCCAGTAAAATCAATTGCAACAACTGATTCATTTCCGACAACCCACGCATCATGCCCTGGAGGAATAATAGCAGCATCTCCTGGTCCAAATTCTTCCTCTGTTCCATCATCCATAACTACCTTTAATCGTCCTGAAATAACATATTGAGTATGTGGGGCTTGGCAACTATTAGTATTTACTATTGGTTTAATACACTTACTCCAACTCCAACCAGGTTCAAAAATTGCACGTCCTATTGTCATATTACCAAAGTTTACAATCTCAACCTTTCCTTTTTCAAATTTTCTAGTATCATCAGGTGAAGAGTCTAAATTCTTTTTCTGTATTTTTGATGAAGATGAGTCCATTTTATTTATCATATTGTCTACTCTGTTATAAACATTGTAATATCCATCACCTTTATTTAATAAATTAATAAATAATAAATAAATAAATAATCCACTATAACCAATGAAACTGAATTTTAATGAATATGTATTTGTAGTTCAACTCCTCTTTTTATGTCAACTTTGGTTCACAAATCAATGATTGACTTTTGAAATAATTGGATTTCCTTTATTGAATATCTCATGACTATATTATATTATTTGTTCCTCTGACAAATATAATAATAGTTTTGAAAATCATGTGGTAATGTTTTTACTTCTACATTGGCAAAGCCTGCTTCTTTTAACATAAAGACTGCTTTCTCTTTTCCCCACATAGCACCTAGACCAGCACCATTTTGGGATAATGACACACTCATACAATGAAGACAAGAAATGGTATAAAGGAATGTTCCCAACGGATGTGAAATATTATCTTTTAATGGAGTTGACGCAAGAATATCCTGCATAAGAAAGACTCCTCCTTTAGCAGAGAGAGAATTATAGATATTTTTTAAAACCAAATCAGGTTTGGGCTGATCATGTATTGCATCAAATGCAGTAATTAAATCAAATTTATCGTTAAATGTTAAATTCAAAATATCCTGAATCTTAAAAAAGACATTTGAATTGTTCATATCTTTTGCTTCTATTGTGGCATCATCAATAGCTTCATTTGAGAGATCGTACCCGTAAAAGACACTTTTTGGAAAATGCTTTCCCATCAAATTAACGGCTTTTCCTTTACCACATCCTATATCAAGAACTCTAATTCCATTTCTAAGATCAGCAATAAGATTGGGAACTAAAGGTAAGATATTATTAATTAGTCCTATTACAACAGTTTGATAACTTTCCTCAGCCATAACTTCATGAAATCGACTATATGAAGAATATGGAACCCCGCCACCTTTTACAAAGCATTCAACAATTTCATCTTCTACTTGAGATAATATGGGAATCCATTGCATAGATGCGGCAAAATTATATATGTTATTTTCTCTAGTCAAATATTGAGCCTTTTCTTTTGAAAGCCAAAATTTGTTATTAATTGAATCATACTCAATGATTTTTCCAGTTACCATCGCTCCAAGCCATTCTCTTATGTATCTTTCATTTAGTTTTGACTTTGATGCTATCTCTTCAACTGTTGAAGGTGGAAGGATAGATAATATATCAAATAATTTTGTTCTATGACCTATAGATAACATAATAGATAAAGAACCTTTGTTAATTATATCCATCAAATAATTTGAAAAGTCATTATTATTCATCTTACATAATGAAGTGTATACTCAAACTTTTATGTATTTCGAAAATCTTATTTGATATAAATGAAATAATAATTTGTCTAATATCATAAATTCCATATTTCAATGAAACAAATCCTACTTAGTTCAAATTTGTTTCATATCCCACTGGCTCAATTGTGATTAATTCTCTAATACGATTTACTTGTGAAAATAAGATGAAAGAAATGATGATAACTTACAAGAAGAGAAATCCAACGCATATTCATTATTTATATTTCTGTTAAATCAACACAAATAACTCTAAAATATTAATTTAGAAGATTAATGATATTCTTTGACTAGAAGATTTAATCAATCAAAAATCAATGGAGGAAAGATGTAATATTTTCATTGCAAGATAAAGAAAATCATAATTGAGCATTCAACAATATATTAAAAATTTTCCAGTACCAGAAAAATAGAGTTGAACAGAAGCTGGCTTGATTGATAACAAATTTTTCCTCAAATCTTTATGGCCATCGTCTTTTCAAAGTTTAGTATTACTGTACATAGTTTAATACTACTTTAGTGTTAGTACACTACTATAACAAATATACTGGAAATATGAGTGATTTAATAGAGCTTGTTTCATTAGTAAAGAGAAATATAATAAAATCAGTTATTTCTAATAGATTCAGACTTGAAGAGGCCACAAAAGCATTGAGGATGTTAAAGGACGGTAAAATTCTTGGTAGAAGTGTAATATATCCATGACAAACTCTGAATTAACAACGATAAATCCGTCAACAGAAGAAATTCTCAACAGATATACCATAATGACAAAAGAAGAGGTAAATACCATTGTAAAGAAAGCCCAAGATGCCTATAAAGAATGGGATAAAGATTTGGACAAACGGATTGATTCGCTATATGATGTTTCTAAAGAATTAAGAAAGAGCAAAGAAAATCTTTCTAGAACAGCTACAAATGAAATGGGTAAAGCAATAAAAGAAGCAAGGGCGGAGGTTGATAAATGTGTGTGGGCTATTGAATATTTTGCAGATAACGGAAAGAACTTTATTCACGATGAATCTTTTAATACTGATGCAAGAAAGAGCACTATAAAATTCGAAGCACTTGGAGTTATTGGAAGTATAATGCCTTGGAATTTTCCATATTGGCAGGCATTAAGATTTGCGGCTCCTTCATTAGTAGTTGGAAATACAATTGTATTAAAACCAGCAAGTGCTACAATGCAATGCGGAATAGAAATTGAAAATATTTTTAAAAAAGCTGGATTATTTGATGGGATCTTCAATACACTAATAGGAGACTCTACTGTTGCAGAAATACTTGTAGATTCTCCAGATGTAAATGCTGTTACATTTACTGGAAGCGTTCCTGTAGGTGCAAAAGTTGCACAAAGAGCAACTTCTCAACTAAAAAAGACTGTACTGGAATTGGGAGGCAGTGACCCATTTATTGTATGTGCAGACGCAGACCTAGAGAAAGCATCAACAGGAGCAGTAAAAGGCCGTTTTATTAATTGTGGCCAAAGTTGTATTGCATCAAAAAGATTCATTGTAGTAAAGAATATTGCAAACGTGTTTATTGAAAAGTTTATTCAAAAAACAGAGAAACTTAAAGTTGGCGATCCCTCTTCTGAAGATACGGATATAGGACCACTTGTAAATGCAAAGGCATTAGAGACTATAGATTCACAAGTTAACGACTCTATCAATGAAGGAGCGGAAGTCCTTACAGGTGGAGAAAAAATAGGAAGTAAAGGTTATTTCTACAAGCCGACCATTCTTGGCAATATTACTCCCAATATGCGTATAGTAAATGAGGAAGTATTCGGACCGGCTGCTCCTATTCTTATAGCTGATAATGAAAAAGAAGCTATAAAACTTGCAAATAACTCTCAATTCGGTCTTGGAGCCAGTATTTGGACACAAGACCTTGAAAATGCAGAAGTACTATCTAGTATCATAAAATCAGGTATAGTATCTGTCAATAATGTAGTAGTTTCAGATCCGAGAGTTCCATTTGGTGGTGTAAAAAAGAGCGGTTTTGGTAGGGAGTTATCAAGATATGGAATGCTAGAATTTGTAAATATTAAATCTATTAGACTTTATGATCAGTTAATTCATGAGCACTATGTAGAATGATATATCTATAAATATCCTATTGATATCAGGCTGATTCGATAAAGCGTATTTTTGTACACCTTTATTAGTTTCTAATTCAACTATTGATACATTATTTCTAAAAACTATTTTGTCAAAGTAGGTACATTAATGCCTTAGATAGGTTTATTGTAAAAGTACCAATAATCTTTTTTTACTTAGTATGACATTAAATATTACATCCTATGGCTAATCATAATAATAGTAATAGATATGACTTTTCAAATAAAATAGTACTAGTAACAGGTGGTACAGGAGCTATGGGAAGATCTATTACAAAGGCTTTCCTTGGGTCCAATGCTACGGTAATATCTTCATATCACAGTGACAAAGAAACTAGTCAAATACAAACAGAGAACAAACCGACAGTACAACTATTCAAAGCAAATGTAACAAATGAAGAAGAGGTAGAAAAGTTAGTTTCTAATATATTAGACAAATATGGACGTATTGACATATTGGTTAATGTGGTTGGAGCTTATCTAGGAGGGAAGGCCATAGTTGATCTTGAAGAAAAAGAATGGGACATGATGATGACAGTAAATCTAAAATCAGCATTTTTGATAAGTAAACATACTGCTAAACAAATGATCTCTTCAAAATATGGAAAAATAATACATATCTCTTCCAAAATTGGCTTACATTCTGAGGGTTATGATTCTGCTTATGCAGCATCCAAATCTGGACTAATAAGACTTGTAGAATCACTATCTAATGAAACCAAAGAATCAAATATTAATGTAAATTGCATAATGCCAACTATAATAGATACTGAAGCAAACCGAAAAGCGATGCCAAATGCAGATTTTAATAAATGGGTAAAGCCAGAGGATTTGGCAAATGTAATATTATTTCTCAGCTCAGAGGAAGCAAAGACTATAACAGGAGCTGCTATACCTACTTTTGGAATATCTTAAATCTATATTTTTTAGCTGTTTAAGTTTCCTAATTAGAATAGAAAAATTTACATACAGACAAGTAAGGAGAGACTAATTACGCAACATCTTCTTCCTATCATTCTTGCATCATTTAGAATAATATTGAATTGAATATACTCAACTATATTATATTCATAAATATTGTTTTAATAAATAAAATAGATGGCTATCCTCTACTTTGAATATTTCTATTTTGAATATATTTCTTTAAGTGTCTGTGATGCTTGGTCTGTTGCACCCCTTGATGCTGGAGTATCTTTAAGTACATTTAACATTACAAAATCATGTATAGTACCAAGATATCGAGTTGCTGTAGTAGGAACGCCAGCCTGCATCAATTTATGAGCATAGGCTTCACCTTCATCACGGAGTACATCATTTTCATCTACTATGATAAGTGCAGGCGGTAATCCACTAAGCTGTTCAATTGATGCTTGCAGTGGAGAGACAGTTGGTTCTTTTCTATTAGTATCATTTGAAAGATAATTATCCCAAAACCATTTCATCGCATCACGGGTAAGCCAGTAACCTTCCTGATATTTCAAATATGATGGAGTATCAAAATTTGCATCTGTAACTGGATAAAAGAGTAATTGGAAGATGATAGGAGGTCCACCACGCTCTTTGGCAAGTAATGCAACTACAGTAGCCATATTGCCACCTACACTATCACCTGCTACTACTAAACGTGAAGAATCTAAATTGAGGGTTTGACCGTTCTCTGAAATCCATTTTGTAGCAGCATATGCTTCTTCTATTGGTATTGGATATTTTGCTTCAGGAGAGCGAGTATAGTTGACAAATACAATTGCAGCATGGGCACCGTTAGCAAGTTCTCTTAACAATCGTTCATGAGTATCAAAACCACCTAGAACCCATCCGCCTCCATGGAAGTACATTACAACAGGAAGAGTTTCATTGCCGGTGCCTGGAGGTTTTAATATCTGAATAGATATTTCACCATTAGGACCGCCTGGAATAGTTTTGTTCTCTATTTCAGCAGGAAGTTCTTCTATCGGGCCTGCCTGAAGTCCAGATAGTACATTACGAGCCTCACTTGGCGTCAAAGTGTAGATTGGAGGACCACCACTTTGTTGGAGTTTTTCTAAAAATAATTTAGTATTAATTTCTACAGTAGAATAGTTGTAGGTTTCCATGCCATATACTAATGGATTGGTATTATTTAAAAAGAATGAGAAGCTAATGCCGAATGTTGTTCGAGTAATCATAATTGCTGAAAAATACAGATCAAGTCTGGTTTTCATCTATTTATAATATAATTTTCTATTTAAGCTTTTATAAAATTATTGATTCAAAAAACAATCATGTCTAAGGAAATACTACAATTAATTATTGACAAGCAAGTTACGAACAAGAAAACTAAATAAATAATGAAAAGATTATTGGGTCTCGATGGTTATTTCGAACTATATATTGTACCAGTTAATACTTGAAAGAAAGGCTTGTACTCTAGCCTTCCATTCAACTACAAATCCTTTTTGTTCGAACAGACTCTCTTTCATCCAGTTCTCAAATTCTTTATCTGTTATATTTTGTCTTTTTTCAATGAGAAATAGTGCATCATTACCTACTAAGTATCGAATTTCTGGATTGTTTGATTTAACTGCTTTCAAAATAACTTCTACAACATCTAATGAAGAGGTAGAAGAAGAATAATTACTTTCAAGCATCGGCTTCCAGCCTTGGCCTTCTAAAGCAAAATTTGCTACTTTTATAGGCTGAATTCTCAATTGTTTAAAAAGATTCAAATTCATAAATACTTTTTTAAAAAAAGTTTTAGTTGAATATAATCAAGTATTAAACGTTTTCTTATTTTTGTTGTCCAAAATTTATCTAATTTAGTAAATTATGAAAATTATTAAAATAATAAAATAAAAATAAGTTAAAAAATTTCTTATTATTATTCTACTTTAATTTCTTTTCCTTTACGCTTTGTCTATTTCTTTTTATTAAATACGTCAGCAACACCAGTAACAGAAGCAGGAGAAGAGGAAGAAGAATATGGACAAACAGAACATAATCATAATAAAAGTAAAAAGAAATTTTACATCCAAAATTACTCATCGTTATTGGACTTGCTTTGACTATACCAATAGTTTTGCTTGAACTGACTCAATATTATGATAGATATCGCAATTTATGGGAAGATCCCGAATACCAAAAGAAATATTCTTTATCAACAAAAAATAATAATGATGAAAACGAAGATATTACTTTTTAATAGATTAAAATAAGTAAACTTAAAAGTAAAATAAAACTTGGTCTATAAATTTCCTATAGATCAATAGAATATCTATTATAATTATTTATAACTCAGATTTGTTATAGTGGGATTTACCAATCGCTCCAAATGTCAAGTCCGGAAAAGTGAAAGGGAAATAGCCAAATGCATTCCTTTTACTTTCTCTGGAAAAATAATTATATTAAGTTTGTATCCAAGAATGACCATAGGTGCACCAAAAAGTTTTACTTACTAGAGGAGAAGGAACAATATCAGATTCTATATAGTTACCATTTTCATCATAATATCCTCCAAATTTTTGAAAATGGCTTTTCCAATCAATCTCATAGACGAGACTTTTAAACCCAAGGAGTTTACAAATAGGGCAGGCAACTTTTTCTTGCATGGTTATGTTATAGTAATAATAGCAAATCCAAATAAATCTTGATATGATTCCTCTGCTGAAAAAACTAATAATTTAACACTCAAAAATCAACAACAATCCTTTTATTTTATATTGTATATATATTATTGCATCTACTATCTCTATTCATTGAAGAAGATGTAAAATATGGGTGTTATGCGGCAAATTTAACACCCATCTTATTCTTTAACACTATTCTTATTCTTGTACTTGTACTTGTAATTGTATTTTCAGTTGCTTCACTTGTTTTTGAAATTGTTATTGTAGTTATTAAAATATTAATAGTTAAAATTAATATGTTTTCAGATGATGGTGTATACAGAGATGGGAGAGAATGTACCAACTAACTAGGAAGGTATTGGATCGTTTTAATTGATTTTTTTCTTACATAAAACACTATTTTTGCCTACTTATATATAGGAACATAAAATATTTAATTGATTGCAATGATATATGATAAATGATTAATTATTATTTTCTATCACTTATGCTATAATCTTTTATGTTTCAAATTTTTTAATATAATTATAAAATTTTTTGGATTTCCTAAATAAGAATGGCTATAGAAAGTTGCTTAAATATAAAAGTCTTATTGTTAATTCCTTTTAGTTTCATGCATAACTATAAAAACAAAAATTCCAGAACCTAATGCTATCCATCCTGCTATTTGAATTGCCATGCTTATACTAAAGAAATCTGCGATAAAGCCTATACCTAAAGCACCTATTACAAACCCTAAATCTCTCCAGAATCTATAAACTCCTAATGATGTTGCTCTCCATTGTGGATGAGCAATATCACTAATAGCAGCGAGTAAAGCAGGATACACAAATGCAGTTCCTATACCAAAGAGAGACATTCCAACGAGTATACCAAAATAGGTATCTTGAGATAACAGTATTAGCCAAATTCCTATTGCTTGCATAATCATTCCTGGATAAATCATTTTTTTTCGTCCTACTAAATCACTAAATGGACCTGTAGCAAGTTGCAAAAACCCCCAAACTCCAGGATGCAGTGCTTTTAAGAATGCAGTATCATTTACACTTACTTCCAAAGATAGAAAATAGAGTGTAAACAAACCCCAGGATACACCAAATACTAAATTATTAACAAGTCCTGCTTGACTCACTGCTAAAAGAGAACGATTCTTCCACGATGTTACAATGAATACTTCCTTAAAGTTAAGATTTTTACTTTTTTTGTTTGGTAAATAGGAATTGCTAGCTATTGTGTGTGTTTTTTCTTCATCATCATCCTCATCATCTATTGATTCTATCATCTTTTCATTTTCCTCATCTCTTTTCTCATCTTTTTGATAATTTTTTATTTCTAATTGAGTAAATTCTTTTGTGTCTTTAACTAATAAGAAAGAAATTAAAAATCCAACTATCGGAAATATGATTCCAAGGTAAAATGGATATGGTTTTAATCCGTAAACTGCGGCAATATAACCAGTTAAAAAACCTATTAATGCGACTGATACATATCCAGCAAATTCATTAAGTCCTAATGCCAATCCTCGTTGTTGTGTTCCAACTAAAT
>DASVEV010000218.1:0-2922 GCA_036380415.1 Nitrososphaeraceae archaeon | reverse complement strand
GGCACCCTCAAGTCGGCAGTAGAGTTGAAGAAACTTTATGAATCACTAAATGTTACACCCGATAAAGAAGTAATAACATATTGCGGGATTGGTGAGAGAGCAGCTTATACTTGGTTTGTTTTGAAATATCTTCTTGGTTATCCTAATGTAAAAAGTTACGATGGCTCATGGCTAGAATGGGGTAATACTATAGGCAATACTATTGAAAAATAAAAAAATTTCTTTGATGTTTCTCTTATATAGGGGATATATTTTAAAAATTAAAGGTTTTCCCACTACCAAATAATAATTACAAAAAATATTCCGTTCAAATATTGAATCAAAAAAGATATTTTGTAATTTTAAAAATAAAATAAACAAATGTATTTGAATTTTACTTTTGTCATGGTTTTCATTCCGTCTTTCTAATTGTGGTACATTTAGAAAAGTCAATTTTCTTTAATATTTGCAAAATTGGATAAACCCGCGAATGTAGTTGCAGGGTTCGAGTCCCACTCCGGCGCTTGACTCCAGTAGTCACTATTAAAGGAAATACTATTATTAGAAATACAATTCCCTTAGAAAAATTGTTGTAACCGATAAGCCATCGGAATTACTATTAGTAGGAACATATATATGAAAATTATCAATACATGCATGACAAGATTTTATTTTTTTCTTCAATCAAATTTCTACTTAAAGTATAAGACTCATTATTTCAAGTTAAAGAATTCTATTGTATCAAATAATTCTGAAAGCTCTTTTGAAACATGATTTGAAAATATATCAAGAATTTCAAAATCTGAAGCTTGAAGTTTTTTAGTACTAAACATAGCTATTACACCAATACCTCTATCCTTATGTGTAAGTGGAAATCCTGCAAAAGATTGCAATTTTTCTTGCTTTGCCCAATTAGGATATTTTATTCGCTTATCATTTACAATATCATTAGTAATAGTCGGTTTTTTTGTTTTTACAATCGGTCCAATCTTATTCTCATCAATAGGAATAATAGAAAATTCTCCATTGATATTCTTGTATTTTCCAGCACTAAACTTTAATACAAGATTTCTTTGTTCTTTATCTAAAATCCATAGCCTTGCAAATTTTGCGTCAAAATATTTTACTATACTTTCTACAATAAATTGAAGTTTGTCATTTAGATTATTATATTTTTTAAGTGAATTTAAGATTTTATAAACTTGAAATTTTTTTTCTTGGCTTTCATAATCATCAAATATCGTATATGACATAGATTTGATGGTTTTTGATTCATAAGAGCGATAATCTTGTATAAGTTCAATAAACCTATTCACAAAATTATTACTTTCAAGTTCAAATTGGTCAACTGAATCAAATACAAAATGACATACCCAATCAAAATCACCAGTAGTTTTGGCTGCATATATACAGAATTGCGATTCTTCACAATATTGTTCAAGTCTTTTAATTAAGGAGGAAGTATTCAGTGAATATTTGAATTTAAGTAACACAGTTCGATTTATTTTATCTTGTATAATATCAGGATTTAAAATTGATGAATAGCCTAAAATTACATTTGATGTTTCTAATCTTTTTAATCTATTTCTTATAGTTCTATCGGTTATATCATAACCTAAATCATTAAGGTGTTTAGCAATATCATATGATGAAATACGTGCGTTTTTTCCTAAATGTACTAGAATAGCTTTATCGATTTCATCAAGCAATAAGTTAGATACGTTAAATTCATTTTTATTTATTTCCATTTAGGAAAATAATCATTATAATTCTTACAAATAATAATTAAAGCCTTAGATAAAAATAATACCTATTTTCCAAAGTGGAAAATAAAAACAATAAATTCTTCCGCAGGGAATATTATTACAAATGACGTAATATAGTTATGAATCAATTAAAAAATATAGATTTCTTTGAATTAGATAGAGTATTAGAAGATGTTGCAAAAACATATGCTGCACCATCAGCTACTATATGGTTTAAAGTAAATAATAATAGCAAACCCACACAAGAAGAATATCATGAGAAGGTTGTTGAATTTATAAAGAAATTTGAAGATTTGATAAAATCTAATTTTCCATCAGAAAATGAACATTCAGATTACTTGAAAGAGTATATTTCCAAAAATATAAGATATGGAATTTCTTCAATTAACGCTGGAAATAACAAAGAAGTAGAAAGAAGGTATCGATATTATGTAGATTACAATTAACAGGTAAGGATGAATAAAAGAAATGGCTTTAAGTCTATACAAACTCGCATTCCCAGCTATATTAGCATTATTAGCAGTTGGAACAGCAGGTTTTCTACTTGCATTCAGTTATTATCCTGAAAAACATGTAAATGTAGATATTGATGGAAAATGTTATGAATTATTGGGTATATCAAATGAAAAGCATAAAATTCTCAGAGCTGAAAATGAAATTAATGTCAAACAAATGCAATTAAATATGATTGAACATGGTGATACCAGTTTGCCAATAGTTTTTAGTGGATTTAAAGGAGATGTAGATGATTTCATAAATCAATATGATATTAGAAACATATTATCGGTACAAAAGGTTTCTGACAATCCAACATTTGATAAATTTATAATAAAAGCAACATTAACAAAGAATGAGCTTCAGCAAATAGTAAATGATCTGGCAATAAGTGACTTTTATCCAACGTTATCAGTAAAAGGAAGTGTTGGGTTGGGACCAAATAAATACATTAGTAGCGAGGAAGGAAAAATAATTTCAACAGAATCTAAAAAATTCATGCAAAAAGGTATTAAAAATATTGTTGAATCAAATATAGAAGTTGAAGGAATAAAATTAGCTGAATGTCGAAATATTTAGTTGAAGTTAGTAATCATCTATTCTTTTTGCTGTCATACTTATACCGTACTTAAAATATCGATATAGGATTTTTCACATAAATATATCTGTTAAGGTTTTTGTT
>DASVEV010000217.1:0-5976 GCA_036380415.1 Nitrososphaeraceae archaeon | reverse complement strand
ATCACCAGTAGAAACTGCTAAAGAATCCATGGTATCGTAATCAATTCGTGCTATGCCTCTACCAACATCACGAGTATAAGCTTCCAGCACTTTTAGTGATGTATTGTTTCCTCCCGCTACTCCTGCGCCAGCACTAGCAGCAGCACCACCACCACCACCAGCACCCGCACTACCACCACCACCACTGTTGCCACTACTACTATTATTATTATTATTACTATTATTATTACTGCCACTACTATTACTAGGCAAACTACTGTTCACTTGTATACCTTAGGTGAATTGACTACATATACATCTTTGTCTGATAAAAATTATGATAAAAAAAAGAATAAAAAAATAATAATAGTCAACAATATTATAACTTATTGGCGAGTGAAGATATCTATATAAAAGGATTTGCTACCAGCGAAGGAACGAAAAAATTTAGAGACAATGCAGTTAAAAAAGGTAAATCATATTTACATTTTAAAGAATTTGATGATCTAATATTATCAAGTATTGGAATAGGTACATATTTAGGTGATCTCTCGAAAAAAGATGATAAAGATATCGAAATTGCACTATATGAATCAGTAAAATCAGGTGCAATTAATGTTATTGATACTGCAATAAATTATAGAGCAATGAAATCAGAAAAAAGCATTGGCAGATCAATAACTAAACTTGTAAACGATGGAATAATTTCAAGAGATGCAATTTTCGTAAGTACAAAAAATGGATATATAACAAATGACGGAGACTACCCAATGCTTGATGTTTTGGGATATATCCAAAGAATGTACATAGATACTGGGATCATAAAAGCAGAAGATATAAGTTCTGGATATAACGTTCTTAACCCTGCCTACATAGAGAAATGTATAGAGAGATCACGATTTAACTTAAAACTTGATACACTAGATCTAGTATATATCCATAATGCTTTTGAAAGTTGGAATCAGGATGTTAGTAAGAATAAATTTTTTGATATGCTTTCCAAAGTTTTTGAAATTTATGAACAATTCCGCTCAAAAAATAAAATTAGATATTATGGAATGGCTACTTGGACATGTTTTAGAGTAGGTGAAAAAAATAAAGAATATTTATCACTGGATGAAGTGTACAATATCGCTAAAAATATAGGAGGTGCAGATCATGGATTTCGTTTTATCCAGCTTCCATACAATTTAGCATATAGTGAAGCGTTATTTTTGAAAAATCAAAATGTAGGAATTGAAAAAAACCTTACAATTTTAGAAGCTGCAAAAAGATTGAAAATAGGAGTATTTTCTAGTGTTCCATTACTTCAAGGAAAATTAATCCAAAGTAAGATTCCAGACTATTCGGAAGGATTAACAGATCCGGTTATGAAACTCCTCCAAATAATAAGATCAAGTCCTTCTATAATAGCTCCGTTGATAGGTCAGAAAAAAATGGATCATGTAAATAAAAATAATAAAATTTCAGAAATACCACCTTTGAATGAAGAAGAATTCAAATTAGCTATTGAAGTACTTACTCAAGGAAATGAACAATTATTATAATGATTGAGATAGTATAAAAAAAAGAAGATTTTAGAATTAGATAATATCTGATTGTGTCATTTTTTTTATTTTATCTTTCCATGATTGTGTAATTTCATTCTTTTCGAAATTCTCAAACAATTTCTTTTTTATAGGATCCTCATTTTTAAATGGTCGTAACCAGCGAGAACTTTGTAATTTACTATCCTCTTCAGAAGAGGTATCATTCTCTAATATTATACTATCTAGGTCAAAAGTATTATCTTTTGAGCCATCAGTAAATTGTTTATCTGTTTCATTAGTGGTAGATGTATAATATTGTGGAATATCAGAAATTGAATGAGAAGTATTATTATTAATATTTGATGCATTGGATATAACAGGATCCTTATACTGCAAATTTAAAATTTCATCACTGGTTTGCGTCTCAGAAAGAAATTCTTGTATTAACGACATTTGACCCATAATTTGACCTCTACCACAATCAGAAAAGCCGTTCTTTTGTAGAAAAGGCATGTACCTGAGCAATATTCTAAATTCTTCCAATCGAGCTTTGGCGTTTTCTTTAGATAATATCGTCATTTCATTCTAAATGGTTTGATTCTTTTAAATTAAGGCTAGTTCAATTATTTTGCTAATTCACATTCTAAAAGCTAGCTAGCACATGTAGTCATAATGGCGTATGAAGGTAAAAGATTTAAAATATATTTAAGTACGGATAAAGATTTACAATTACTAAAATAATTGAATACCAAAAAATATGTTTTAGACACTAGTATAATAATTGATAAAGAAATTTCTAAAATGTTACAGAGTGGAAAAATAGTTGAAAATAGTGAAATAATTATCCCTAGGGCAGTTTTAGATGAATTACAAGCTCAGGCATCCACTAGCAGAGATCAAGGTTTTGTAGGTCTGCAAGAAATTCATGAAATAAGAGATGTATGTAATAAAAAAGGTATTAAACTGAAATTTTCTGGCAAAAGACCGGATTATGATGATGTATTATTAGCAAAGCATGGAAGAATTGATTCAATAATTAATGAACTAGCATTTGAAGAAGATGCAATTCTAATTACTGGTGATTATGTACAACATTTAGCAGCACTAGCACAAGGAATAGATTCAATTTTTATAAAATACAATAATAAAATAACTCATTTCAAATTCGAAAAATTTTTTTCAGAGAAAACAATGAGTATCCACCTAAAAGAAGGAGTTTGTCCATATGCAAAAATTGGAAGCCCAGGAAAATTTGAATTGAGAAGATTAGATGACAAGATTATAACAAATGAATATCTTAAGGAAATAATAAAAGAAATTTACGAATATAATCCACTGAATACTAATAAATTATATGAAATAAATCGAGAAGGAGCTGCCGTTATTCAATATGAAAAATACAGGATAACAATTACTAGATCTCCATTTTCGGATTCTACAGAGATTACTATTGTAAGACCGATAGTACAGTTATCTTTAGACGATTACAAATTAAGTGAGAAACTTGTTAGAAGATTAGAAGAGAAAGCTGAAGGAATTGTTATAGCTGGCCCTCCTGGATCGGGTAAAAGTACAATAGCAAGCAGTTTAGCAGAATATTATACAAAAAAGGCAAAAATTGTAAAAACATTTGAATCACCAAGAGATTTACAAGTTCCCAAAGAAGTTACACAATATAGTCCGTTGGAAGGAAGTTTTGAAAATGCTGTAGATTTACTGCTACTGGTTAGACCAGATTATACTATTTTTGATGAAATAAGAAGGATAAAAGACTTCAATGTATATGCAGATTTGAGATTATCAGGAGTTGGAATGATTGGAGTAATTCATGCGAATAGCCCAATAGACGCTGTTCAAAGGTTTATTGGAAAGATAGAACTTGGCATGATTCCTCATATTATAGATACAATTATTTTTCTTAAAGATGGTAATATAAAAAAGGTTTATGAATTAAAATTGACAGTTAAAGTCCCGTCTGGAATGGTTGAAGAAGATCTAGCTAGACCATTAGTTGAAATTTTTGATTTTGAAAATGGAGAATTAGAATATGAAATATATACTTATGGTGAAGAAAATATAGTAGTACCTGTAAAGGAATTAGTAGAAAAGAAAAGGACAAATACTGGGAGTAATATCACAAGACTTGCAGAATCTAAGATAAATGATGTAGTAAAGAGGTTTGATCCTAATGCAGATATAGAAATTATATCTGATAACAAAGTAAGAATAAAAGTAGGAAAAGAAATAATTCCAAAAATCATAGGAAAAAGCGGTTCGACTGTCTCTGAACTAGAAAAGCTATTAGGTTTAAGAATTGACATAGAACCTAAAATACCCGTTCTTGGAAAAGGAGTTGATTTCCAAATAAATGAATCGGGTTCATCAATCTTAATTATTACAGATAATAAAGAAGTTGGATCCAATGTTGGGATTTATATTAATAACGAATTCCTGTTAAGTTCACAAATTGGAAGAAAATCAAGAATCAAAGTTGACAAAAGATCAGAATATGGAAAAAAACTGCTGAATGCAATATTGACATCATCGGATATTAAACTTTTCAAAACAGGTTGATAAATAACAAAGAAATTAAAACTAAAAAATTTCGATAACCATGTATACTCATATTTGCAAGATTTAGTTTAGAATACACATAAAAGATTGTTTTACTATTATCAATTAATTATTTGATTAGTAAAGGAATAAGGATTGCCTTTCAAGGAGAAAGAGGAGCATATAGTGAAATGGCAATAATGCGGAACTTCCCTAACTCTATTGCTATTCCTTTAAAAACTTTTCATGATGTTTTTGAAACTGTTAAAAATGATCTAAGTCAAATAGCAGTGGTCCCTATTGAAAATTCAATCGAGGGAAGCGTAAATGAAACCTATGATTTACTATTACAGGACAAAATACTCGTTTCAGGAGAAATCTTTCAAAGAATAAATCATTGTTTAATTGTAAATAAGGATTATAAAAAAATAATTGATGTATATTCACATCCTCAAGCATTAGGACAATGTAGAAAATATATTCAAAGTAAAAAATTAGAACCAATTCCAGCGTTTGACACTGCGGGAGCAGTAAAATTCATCAAGGATAACAAAATGAGGCAATCTGCAGCTATTGCGAGTAGGAGAGCAGCAGAAATATATGAAATGAAGATTTTAGAAGAAGGAATAGAAGATAAAAAAAATAATTTTACAAGGTTCTTTGTTATATCGAAACACTCACTAGATAAACCATCAGGAAAAGATCGAACTTCAATTATTTTTGCATTAGAACATCAACCAGGTTCTTTGTACAACGTAATAAAAGAATTTTCTCAAGAGAGGATAAATCTTACTAGAATTGAATCTCGACCTACAAAAGAGACTCCTTGGGAATACTATTTTTATGTAGATTTTGATGGGCATCATAAAGATGAAAAAATAATGCGGACATTAAATAGAATTAAAACTCGAACAAAGCTTTTTAAACTACTAGGATCCTATCATAAAGGAATTTTTTAAATTATTATATTTATATAATCTACTATAACAAAATAAATAATAATAAATTATTAGTTCTTATGAAATGTAGAGAAATTTCTCCTTTTTTAATTTATCATTTGTTATATCATTTTTATTATTGAGTTCAGAAAAGTTTATTCTGTCTTGTGTCCAAATATATCTACAATATGATAAATGTAGATATCATAAAATCAATTGTAGAGTTAATGTCTTTATCGGTAAGGGAAACAAATATTTGGAATTCATTAATTCACAAGGAAGTATAAGATTATTAGAAATATTTCGATTCAAATGGAATGGATGATTTTTCATAATATATATTATCAGATTCACCACAATATGATAATCAGACTTTCAGTTTTTTGATCAGAGAAATAATGATTATACTAAAAATATGGTTTGGCATTTTATAGTTCCGAAACCAAAAACAGATTATTTCAATATGGATCTGCTTTATTTGTTGGTTTGGTAGAGTTTTGGCAGAATATTTTGGAGTAACTATATGCATTCTCGTAGAAATGTAGTAATAACATGTTATGTCTATTTTATGACATATATAGCGGGTAAGGAATCAACACTATTTCTAGTAGATGTGGAGAATGAGCTATCGTTAGGTTGTAAGATAAAAAAACATAGTGAGGAGAAAAAAGAATTAATATCAAAGTGATAAATCTTTTTGTTGATTCCATTAGGGCATAAATTTCCAGTTGAAAATATTATTAAATAAAATCCAAATATTACAATTACAATATTGTAGATATCTGTAGAAAAATCAATACGTAGTTATTCTGTTCGATATTATACTGTTTTACCATTTACCTATTTAAATAACCCAAAAAATAATCCTTCATCTGGACTTTTCTTATCATTTGTTGTATTTACACTACTATTCATTTTTTCTTGAATAGTAGGAATTTCCGGATTAGGATTTTGTTGAGATAAAGAGTCATTATTTT
>DASVEV010000216.1:0-2273 GCA_036380415.1 Nitrososphaeraceae archaeon | reverse complement strand
ATTGTTTTGGTTACTTTGATTGTCTATATAAAGACCATTTCCAGATTCAGTAATAGAATTCAAAGTGATAACAGAGTTATCTGAGTTAACTAATGTTACTCCTGCCAAGGTATTTTGGAAAAGTATGTTATCTTCAATAGTACTTTGCTGTGTAGAGTGTCCTGCAATCCCAATTTGGTTATTCATAATTATGGACAGATGTGCATTAACTATACTGGCACCAGTACTGAATAAGCCTATTTGATTATTTTTAACAACCATTCCTTTTACTTCAACATTTTGAGAACCTGTCATTAGTATACCAGCTTGAAATCCTTCAATAGTACCATCCTGAACTACAACATTGTTCATATTTGGTATCATAATTCCTACTTTACTGGAGGCCTGTGTCTCACTACCTATATCTGGACCAGATATTGTATGTCCGTTAAGGTCTATAACAATATCTCCTGCATTTACTATAAGACCATCAGTTTCTGCACAATTCAAGTTAGAAGTTAATACAACATTTTGTGTTATAACTTGACCGCATGATGGACTTATGGCTAATGGTTGTTGTTGTGCTGGTTGGATTTGAGCGCTTAATGATATGGGTTGCATTGTAATTGCTGTAAGGGCAGAGAATGAGATTATCGCTGCCAATATATAGATCATAAGTGTTCTATTCATTAGTAGATGGTTTGATACTGACATATTTATGTTAATCCGTAAAGAACCGTTATTTTAGTTTAAATTATTTTATTATTCCTTTTATTTGAAATTCAATCTATATTACTACCTCAATAGAAAAATGGATTGGTAGGCTTTGGATATTTGATAGTTTTATGCATATCTGTATTTGTCTCTACTAACATTGATGATATTTTTTTTGTTAATTGTGTTCTTTTCTAACTCTAAAATTTCCACCTTACCAAGTTGTAATTGGACTATATATTGGAATTGGATTATTAGTAGCAATCAGTATAAATTGCTTCTTTTATCTCCTTAGGAATTCCATTATTTATTATAGGTTTTATGAGTATACACTTATTATAATTGGTATAAAAAAATTAATAGAAAATTATAAAAAGAAAAAAAGAACCAATTACAAATTCAACAAAATATAAATTAACAAAAACTAACTCAGCATTATCTTTTAAAGTGTTGCTGCTGTAACTTTTTCAAATGGTGGTGACAATATAGGAATTTATATTAAATTATTTGCTAGTAACAATACATTTGCTAGCAACAATACAATGGGTCAAATAGTCATTTTAGTTGTCATATTTATAATTATAACCGCAGTTGGAGGTAGTATTGGATATTATCTTCTAAACCGTAGTTTGCTTGCCAACAGGGTACTGCTATTGGTCATTTAATTTTACCTTTTGTATTAATAGGACTTAGCATAGAGAATGTAACTTTTAATTTTTTGGTAGAATGCTTTAATTTATCTAAAGAAATATTTGAGAAATCTTCATCATTAAGGACACCAACAACTACTTTAAGTAACCTTTTTTTCAATACATTGTAAATTAATATTTGATATAACTTTTAATTAGTTAGTTATTTTTACCTTCCATATGTTTAAATAATTTCTGACTCTTGTGCCATAACTTTATCTATAGTTAAAAATGTAATACTCCAGCCAACAATAAACAATGCCACTATTACTAATTTTTCCAAAGATACTTTACATAATGAAAGAAGATTACCAGGAATTTTTAATACAAATGAAATATTTTTAATATACTATTTATTATTTTTTGGACTAGGTACTAT
Source organism: Nitrososphaeraceae archaeon (assembly GCA_036380415.1). GTDB lineage: Archaea > Thermoproteota > Nitrososphaeria > Nitrososphaerales > Nitrososphaeraceae > TH1177. The sequence goes on along the minus strand of DASVEV010000216.1, from coordinate 512 downwards.
TAGTTAACTATTTATTATAAAAAATGGATAGTAAAATATCAGAATCTGCAACAAGAAGAATTTAGGTTCTATTCATTTTTGCTTGTTGAAAAATGGGTGTTAAAGTTACCTTTAACAACCCATTATGAATACGTTATCAGATACAAAAATACCATCGTATAAAGTAAAATACAATTAGGTAAAATTATCTGGATAATAAGCATATACAACTCTATCAATTCTTAACATTTGCTTTCAGATCAACATTAAGAATTTTTCTCGGTTTTATTTAAAGTGACTGGAATACATTTGTTAAAGTCTAGACCATCTTTCCTGATTTCCTCACCTTTTATTGCAAATAAAATCAATTGAAGATACAACTAAGATAATCGTTAAAAATTCAATAACACAAGGTGTACACGCAAATGGTCGATTTTATATCTTCCAGATGCAATGATTATACTAAATTCAACTAATCACATATTTGTGTAATAACAAATTAAATTAGTGCTGAACTATACTTGTGTTTGTCA
>DASVEV010000215.1:0-2507 GCA_036380415.1 Nitrososphaeraceae archaeon | reverse complement strand
GCTCTAGCATCAAATATGAGAGTATACAATACAGCACTAGAACAAACACGTGATAATCTAAAGGCTTGCGCAAAAACAAACACCAATTACATAAAAGCCGTTAATAGACAAAATTCAGACGTAAATATTAGCAACAACTAGGTTTTAACTTTAACCTAGTCCAAAATCTTTTCTATTTTTTAGGTACTTATATCTAGTTATTATTATTTTATTTTTTTAGGAATTATTACTTTTCAGTGAAGTAAAATATATTGATATAGGAATAGATTAGTTATGCCTTCTAGTTTTATCAATAATCAATAAGGAGTTATCTTTTCCTTTCTACCATCTCCATATTCAACATTTATACGTTCCTTTATCATATCTACATCTACATTTTCTTTTTCTACGATTCTTCTCTTGCTTATGGCAATTTCACCAATTTTTACTATTTTTTTTGATATGGTAATTTCTTCTGCATATAATGGAATCAATTTTTGTTGGTTGTTATCATAATTTTTTGTTGTTGTTGATTTTCCTTCATTCTTGTTATCATTATTATTACTATTACCAACAATTCCTTGAGGAGATTTTCCATTACTGCCTTCTTTTTTTTCTTCCTCATCCTCCTTATTAGAAGAGTGAAATAAATCAGATATCTTATCTTTAATTTGAGAAACAATTCCATGTGTTTCTGAGTAGGCATCAAATTCTTTATCATCTACAAAAACTTTTTCATATCTGACTGGTATCTTTATCTCGTCTTGTTCTACCCACCTCTTTTCAATATTTATTTCATCAGTTAAGGTAATTTTATTAAGAGCATATTTTTCTCCTATAACGGGAATGACATATTGCTCTTTTGACTCTTGTTCTTGTTCTTGAGAGTATGAAGTTGATTTTTTATTATCCGTGGCAGTTCTGAATGAATTGATATCTTGTTCTTCTACATTCATTACCTTATCAACAATATTACTTGCATTCTCCCTAACTGATTCAAATGCTTCTCCTACCCTTGATTTGAAAGATTCTTTATCTTTTAAGGCAGGTGATTTAATTATTATTGTTAGTGTTTCTGATTCTGGTGGTGAAACTACTAAGGGATTTTTATCCTCTTTAAAAAAATCTTCTTTTTTATTTCCATTTTCTTGTTTACCAGGTGGATTATTATTATCTGTTTTTGAGGCTAGTGATTCCATTACATATATCTATAATAAATATAACTTAAGTAGATTATATGTTTCAACTTCAAAGTTATTGACAGTTAGATAGGAACTCATCTTCATGATATCCGACATACAACATATCTATATATCAATGAACTTTGAACACTGCTATACATATCTGTTTATTAATCCGCTATTTTGGATTTAGTCATTCATTCATTTGTATATCTGATAGAGAAATACTCTGATATGATGTTGATGATTATTATTATTTAAAACTATTCTTGTTTTTGTTGCCAACTATTATATAATTTATGGTAAAGATATAGTTATGAATATAGAAGAAACTGCTAATATTGATTGGAATGAAATTATAAAAAAAGAGGCAAGGGGGATTGATGATGCGGATTTTGGTAAAGTACAAAGCGTTGAATCAGAATATGTATCTACCCAAAAAGGTATATTTGATAAAGAATATTTTTCGTTTCCAAAAAATTTAGTTCAAAATTATGATGGTTACAAGGTATTATTCAAAGTAACTGAAGAAGAGGCTAGAACTTCATATATGCAAAAATCTGAGACCGAACGTCTCGAGCAAGGTGGTAATAATGATTATAGTCAAAGTAATATTAATGCTAATGATAAAGATGGAACAGAAACAACTACAAACATCGATGATGATGATGATGATAATGATAATGATAATGATAATGATATGTCAAACAAAACAAGAGATGAAATGATAATTCCTCTCATGTCAGAAAATTTAGAAGTTAATAAAACAGAACTAATAGACGACGCAATCATAACAAAAGAGCCAGTTAGAGAAACTAAAACAATAGAAGTTCCTGTTATGCGCGAAGAACTAATATTAGAAAGAAGACCGGTTTCTAGAGACCCAGAAAATGAAAAGGAAATACCAAAACCAGTAGAAAATAATACACAAATCAAAATACCTTTAAGGAGGGAAGAAGTTGAAGTCACGAAAACCCCTTATGTTATAGAAGAACTAGTAGTCAGGAAAAAATCAGTTACTAAAATGCAGACTTTAACTGAAGAGATTATAACTGAAAAAGTCGTAGAACCACAAGGTTAATTTACTAAATATATATTTTTTTGAAACGAAGGATAGCCATGTGGTTCCATCCTAACATTTACTCTATTAATCTGCATTAACACTAAAAATATTATACTGATATAATTAGGTTATAAATTTTTTGATAGTTTTCATAAAGACAAATTAGAGAAATACAAATCTGAATGAGGTTTAACAAAACATGCTATGTCACCTAGGTTTAGTTCAATTATTCTTCTTGTTATTTTGTTGTTTTATCATTATTTGAAATTTCAAGAATGAATTTA
>DASVEV010000214.1:0-2309 GCA_036380415.1 Nitrososphaeraceae archaeon | reverse complement strand
TATTAATTCAGGTGTAACAGCTATAACATCAGAAGATGATATAATACCCACTAATCTATTTTTATAGACAACCCCAAGACGTTTTATGTTATGCTTTCTTAACATTCTAGCTGCTTCTGTTATGGTAGCTTCTCCTTCAATTGTGTATAATTTTTTCATAATCTCTGATGCAATAATTGAACTTGGGGGTACATCTCGTGAAAATCCATCTGTAACAATATCCCAATCAGTGACTATACCTACAGGCTCTTGGTCCTTGAATATAACAATACTACCAATCCTGTCCGATTTCATTTTTTCTGCAATTTTTTTAATGTTAGAATCAGGAGAAGATGAAATAATGGGGCTGTTCATGACATCTCTTACTAGTACCCTTGTTGTCATATTTGCATCCCTATGTTTGCTGCCTAGATCGGTTCCCACATCCATCATTTGTATAAACGAACTTAATTAGTTTACTACAAAAGAAATTATTACAAATTCCCGTAAAGCGCACCTTTCTCTGACGAGACTATTTTAATTTTACCAGAAGGTAGTATCCTAATTATATCATCTAAGGACATTCTTTTTAAAAATTCAATTAAATCCTCATCATCTATATTATGGGAATTTGTAATTAGTTCTGTTTTTATCTTTTTTGTAGCATTCATAGGATCTATACCTCCTGGAACTATGACAGAATAAATTATTGATTTTGATTTTATGCTATCGACAGGTCCACAAATTACTTTATAACTATCATTATCTTTAGTTACACCTATTGCTAATTTTAACTCTAATGCCTTAACAAAATTTCTTTTTCCTTCAATTACAAAAGATCCTTTTGGAAGAAATTGACCAGTTGGTGCCCCTTTTTTAACCTGATTCGGATTTACCCAATATGCGTCAGCACTGGATAAACCTTCTTTCCATCCTCTACTAAAGGTTACTGTTGCTATAGCTGTTTCAATAATGCTTTGATTATTTGTAGTAGTGGTGGTATCATCATCTACACTATCAAGACCAATGTTCTTAATTAAAAAAAAAGGAGAACCATGTATTTCGGCATGAAAAACCAAATCTTGATCAGTCATGTGTTTTCTTATTATTGCTGAATTTGAGGAGGCATCTCTACCTCCAATCACTAATAATCCATTAGAGGTAACAAACCACCTATATCTTTCAAACCATTCCTTTGTTTTTTGTTCTTTTAATTTAATTTTGTTTTCCACAATAGTTGTTTTTTTTCTCAATTCTTTTATTTCATCCAATATTTTAAGCCTAGCGTTGTCGATAGTTTCACTTCCTCTTTCCATTTCCTTCGCTCTTGCATAAAGAAGTGAAGAAACTTTTCTCAAGTTCTGATCTAATGGAATTTGTTCCTCCACTATATCTAAATATTTTTTTCCCTTTTCCATTATTAGCTTAGCAGAATGTCTATTTAGTAAACCCTCTAACGCAATAGGATCTGAAATAGATATATTCATCAAATCAGAAGCAAGATCTCTTATTGAATTAGATTTAGATAAAACTTTTAGTTTAGCCTTATCTTGTTCATCAAGATCGTGTTCAAGAACAGAAATTTTTTTATCAAGTTCTACAGTATGAATTTTTTTTCCAATAGTAATAATATCATTACATAATACCTCATCTAATGCATCCATAAAGGTAGGTGAAGGTTTCATAGTGGAATCTTCCATGTTTTTTAATACAACGTGAGATGCGTCAATAGGTACGTTGTCAGCATCTAAAATAACTACCGGAGAATGTTTATTTTCACAAATTACCTCATCTACCAGTTTTTTTGTATTAGTAAATATAACTCCAAGCTCAATGTTTGTGATCTCTTTTATTTTTCTCCTGTTATCATATATCTTTGCGCGGAAAAGTATTTCTTCAACAAATTTTTTTGGTAATGAGAGAATTCGTCCTAACCATTTTGTAATTTCCAGATTTTTAGTTTCATTCTGAAATTTTGAGTTAAACTCTTCAATGGATATTTTAAAGATATCTGAGCCATATGATGGAGGAGATGCATATTTTAATCCTATGCGCAAAGTTCTGTGTCTTACTTCTAACGGGTTAAGAATTGAAATTATTTTCATGGACTCGTCACAAATTATTATATTTCCTTGGCCAAAGAATTCGCATATTAGATATCGAATTTTACTATCATAATGTTCAAATTTCAAAATAGCTATTCTTTCTGAATCCAATTGTTGAATGGATATTATGCGTGATCTTTCAAGTTCTTTTCTTGCATTTCTAACTAAATCGTTTTCTTCTACTTGTTTGAATAACATTTTAGTAACCCACATTCCTTTGGTAGA
>DASVEV010000213.1:0-28137 GCA_036380415.1 Nitrososphaeraceae archaeon | reverse complement strand
AATATCAAGAAAACAACTAATGAAGCAAGAAAAGAAATTCCACGTTATACACAAATCGTTAACGATTATCAGGAAAATACAATACAAGCTATTAGAGAAATTACAGATAATTATGTAGAATCTCAAAAGGACATTATAGTTAATTCCGTACAACTTTGGTCAGACTGGATGTCATCTCCAAGACAAGTGGCTGAAAACTATGGAAAGATAGTCAGTAGCTTTGCAGATAATGCCGTAGCAGCAACTAGAGTATTAAATAATACTGTATTTGCAAATTTAGATTCTGTCAATACATCTGTGCAACATACAAAAGAGAATGTAAAGGAATTATCTACAATAGGAGCTAATACTGTAAAAACATTCCAACAAATTTCAAGCCATAATATTCATAACAACAACAACAACAAAACAACAACAACAGCAAGTTCTTCTAATTCCTAATCATAGCATAGGACAAGCAACAAAGTAGATAAATTAGTTAGCAAAAACACAGTTTACATATTTTTTATTATTTTAAATATTCATCTATTATAAAAGTAATAACTTATTAAAGAAAGGCAACATATAAAAAATTTGGATATAACTTTATTTAACTATATTGTCTAACTATATATGAAGGGGTTCTGTTTGGAGTTCTTTGGACTGAAAAACCAAACTAGAGGACATGTGACACATGAGTCTCAATGAACCTCCTTTTTGGTTACTGATAGCCCAACTACATCTCTAATATATTAAGGAAAAATTTAATTTTAATTCAATATATTCATAGTAATGGTACGATTTTGAAAGTGGCGAAATTAATGAAAAAAGAATTGACTTTTCTAATATACACTTTTCTAATATACATTTCTCCAACTATTTAATAATTGTTTAAAATCTATTTGTCATAACTCTCATTTAGCTATGATAATTGTTAAGGTAATCTAGGATCTTGCAATAAAACTTTTATCTCAATTTATAGATAACATATGTTTAATCTAAACAAAATGAAAATAATAGAAAAGTATTGAAGTTTCTATTCTTATCCTTTATTTGTACATGTAATTAGATTACAAATTACAAGGCATTATTATCAAGATTTCTTTAGTAGTTTCTTCTCGTTATTTTCATATGCATTCCGTACTTTGAACGCAATGTTATCAATGGTTTCAAAACAACTTTATTTGATGGTATACGTTTCATCTTCCATAGTTTGTTTATGATAGCTGTAATGAGAATTGATTCCATCCATGCGAATGGTTCTCCAACACAACTTCTAATTCCACCACCAAAAGGAAAATAGCTAAATCGTGGTAGGTTTTTCTTAAATTCATCAGTCCAACGATCAGGATGAAAAGTATCAGGCTCTGGAAAATAAAGTGGATTACGATGCATTACATACTGACTCATTAAAATTATTGACCCAGAGGGAATAATGTATTTTCCAATTTTGCAATCATTAATTGCTTGACGTCCTAAAGCCCATGCAGGTGGATAAAGTCTCATAGATTCTGTCAATACTTTTGTAGTATATTCCAATTTTGAAATATCATCAACTGATAAATCCGTTTTGTTACCTACAATTGAATAAATCTCTTTTTGAAGTCTTTCATCAATTTCAGGGTGTTCTGATATCAAATAAAATGTCCAAGTAAGTGCATTTGAGGTTGTTTCATGTCCTGCCAAAAATATTGTCATTACTTCATCTCTTAATTGTTGGTCACTCATCTTTCCGGTATCTGCACTATCATCTTGTGCCTGTAAAAGAGTAAATAATAAATCATTATCTTTTTTCTCATTTTTTTCTAGTTTCATCCTATGTTCGTTGATCATTCTAAATACTATTGAATCTAGATTTCTTTTTGCTTTTTGAAATCCCTTGTTAATTGGTAAGATTGGTATTTTTTCAATCAATTCACCAAACGGCATTAAAAGGCGATTGAAATATTCCATACATGTTAGTAGTGAATCTCCAATTTCATCATCTTCTGGTTTAATATCATAACCTAATACAGATTTACTAATAATATCCAAGGTAAGACGTGTCATCTCTTTATGTATATCTAATACGGATCCCTCCTTCCAGTTATCACATAGATTTAAAGTTTTTTTTATCATCACTTCCGCATATGAATTGATTCTTTTGGGATAAAATGTTGGTTGTATTAAGCGTCGTTGTTTATCATGATAATCACCTTCACTAGTAAGTAAACCAGACCCCAAAAGACGTTTTGATACCTGTAACCCTCTACTTTTGATAAAATTCTTGTAATGAATTACTAATACTTCTTCTATATAATTAGGATCATTCAAGAAATAGACATTCTGTTTACCAAACTTAAAGTGAGATATATCACCATAAGTTTGAGATATAGTAGTTAACATTTTAAGAGGATCTCGTAGAAATTTTCTAACAAGTGAATATGGAAGTAAATCTTTTGGTCCAGGAGGATATTCAATAGCATTTATCATTCAATAATCTCTCTTTTGCATTCTTATATTGGTTTAGCTTTAATCAAAATTTCAAATAGTTAATTAGTTGTCAAGATGTCAGGATTCTACAAAAGATTTATTTATACAAGAGTTATAATATTGTAAGCAATATCAAAATTTTTAGTTTTAGATATGGAATTGGACAAATAATATTGTGACCTAAAATCTTTTGCTAATGTCAATAAATTTTAAAGAGGAGTAACATTTATAGCTTTAATGTATTTATATTTTATTGAATCCATTTTTAGGATCAATATCACAGTGAAAACCACTGGCCTCAAAAAAGGTTCAATCTTTTAAAATATTGTTTAGCCTTTTGTTTATATCTTAACCGTCTATTATACCATATCTTGGGATAGTTAGGATGTAGTTCCATCCTTTCTCATAGCATTCTATATCTCCTTTCTTTTGGAATTCATGTGGAATGCTATCCAAGATCCATTCTACAAAAGTTCGCATCATTAGTAGACCTTGATACTTAAAAGAAATGATTTTAAAGATTTTACTCAGTTTTCTATATAACTTTCATACTATTTTATTATATAATACTAATATTTTATCAAGGTTTTTGCTTCAATTTTATATTTGAAAAATAAAGTCTTGATTTGTTAAATATTATTCTATTATTGGTTCTCTTAGATAAGTTACATAACTTAATTTTTCTAAAATAAACAGTTTTTATTTCATATTCTCTTATTATACACGTTCAAGCATTGTCTTGAGCTTCAATTACATGGGTGTTAGAGGATGACATTAACACCCATTGAATTATTTTTTTACCAACACTTAGGCGATGCTAAAAAGCCATATTTAGCACAATATTCTGTTGTTGTTTCGGAAGATGCACCTGTTAACGCATCATATACTACAATAAAAAATAACATGCCAATAAAAAATAGACTGAATCCACTAAGAGCAAATTTTAATGCTTTTGCAATTGAATTTTTTTTAGCCATTGCAGATAACATCATTAACTATGACTGTATCTTGTTCTATATAATTATTATAGTACATTTCTCAAAACAAGAATTCCTTGATCGGTAAATATTTTATCTTAAAATAAATAAATCATACAGTCAATACTATCATCTTCATATTGTGGATCTGTATATAACCAATATCTAGTTCCGTGTATGACAATTTAAATAAAATCAAATTGATACAATTTTATAGTCATAGTCTGAACTTATGACTTTGGTGTCTTGATTATTTAGTCCAGACTATGATACTGACTTATGACATGTCTAATAGATCTTGATAGGAAAGATCAAGAATAAGTTATTGATCAATATATTTAATAATTCTTGAAATTCTCATTCTATGCTTTGAATATGTTATTATAAATTATTTAAATAGTTAAATGTTATTTTTGTTTTATTTTTATCATATATTTATAATAATGGATTAGTATTATTTCTTGTTATTGTATTCTTGATTTATTTATTTAATTTTCTTTTTTTCATAGTTTATGTAATATGAAGTTTATACTTATTTTCTCGTATTTTGACGTATTTGTTGTTTTAGTATTGGATCAAGGTTTTATTATATCATATAGTTATTTATTATTAAATATATATACTAATACAACAAGTTATATACAATACAAATACTTTTTCTTACTCAAATAAATTTTGTCATAGTCTAGACTAGATGATCGCGAAGATGATATAAAGTCTAGACTATGACATATATATGCCTCCTATTTCATCGTTGTTTAAGGATTTAATAGTGAAATTACTAATTGAGATAACCGTATTTAATAATTCCTGAAATTCTCGCTACGGAATCTGAAAATTATTATAATAATACCATGTTACTTTCTAGTCTTTAAGAATTAACTATATAGTTAAATATTAGGTCACCCTAATAAAAAATATCTGGAATATGCATTGGCATGAACAAGTCATTCAACCCCCCACCCCCTTCTTGAGGCATAAAAGGATAATATGCCTCAAGAAGTTTAAAATAAATAAATATGTTCTATATTGAAACTTATTATATTAATTATGATAAATTAAAATTTATTTTCTAAATTGAAAATAACGAATTGGAGTTAAATAATAGTAATAATATTATTACGTTTAATCATGATAAATACTGGCGATAGAATAACCATTCAAGAATTAATTGCTAGATATAACCTTGCTATAGATAATAAAAATTTAAATGAATGGATTAACACTTGGACAGAGGATGGAATATGGACTACAACATTTGGAGAAGCAAAAGGTAAAACAGAACTAAAAAATATGATTGACCAAGTTACAAATGAATTCGCTAGTGGTAAAAGACATTTATCAACAAACATTATAATTGAAGATGCACAAAATAATATGGCTAGTGCAAATTCATATCTAACAGTGATAGAAGCACATAACAGTCCAGAAGTAGTAGCCTCAGGTACTTATAGTGATATAATAAAGAAAAATAACAATGGAGAATGGAAATTTTTTCAACGTAAACTAGATATTGACCTTGTAAATGAATCTAATAAGTAAGGATTTTTAATTACTATAACTTTTATTTAACTAAGAAAATTTTTCTTTACTTTTTGTAAAAAAAGTCGATTAATTAATTATTAAAGTAAACTATGCTTAAAGATGATATAATGGTATGCTGGATATACTCTTTTCAACTGATTACTTTAAGTGTACATTCTAACTTGAAACATTTAGATTATATAAAGGACTATTTGCATACAAAAAAAATATAGACATACAAATTTCATAGTCGGAATACATAAAGAAGTGGACTAGGGATAATGAGTATTGTATGTCTATATAGATGGCACCTTTGAATACATTCAAATAAATAATAATTATTAGAAATAATATTTACATATTTATTATTTAATTTCTCTTTCTAGATTTTGATAATTTTGAGGATTAATTATTCTTAATTTGAGAATCACCCTAATATTTTAATAGAATATTTATCCTTATTGACTGAAATGAAACCAAAAGTAAAAATCTTAGAGACACAAGGTTCAGCAATTTCATTAGAATCTCAAATAAATCAATTCTTGCAAAAAATTGATGTAGACAATTTTATAGATATAAAACTTAATACATTAGAAAGAATAAATTCTTCTCCTAATGATAGTCATATTGCATTAATAATGTATCTAGAATAATTTTTATTTTCATCAATGTTCTTAACAATAAGCCGCCATCATAATCTGGACTTTCTATAAACCTCAGAAATAGACGAATATATGGATGAATGTAGTATATAGTAGATTATGATTCATAAAATTTCAACAGAACAAAAACCACAAATTCCCAATATTGTTTTTGAATGTGGCGATTTTGAAAATGATATTGAAATGTTATTGATAGAAAGAGAAGGAGAATTCCATTTACATTTACATAATAGTTTTACAGATGATTCAATGGATATGAAAGTAGATATTCGCGATTTTGCTAGAATGTTTGCTTCACTATCAGAATATTTTCGACGAGACCGAATAAAGATATGAATATAAAGATCCTTAGAACTCACACAAAGATATTACAACACTACTATCATACAAAATAATTTCAATTTAGGCAAGAAATATAGAAAGATCATCATATAATAGATAAATTAACAATTAATACTATATCTTATTCTCACATTGGAGAAACAATATCATTATTTATTAAATGTCAAGAAAAAAAGATAATTCCGAACAAATGTGTTAAACAATAATAATGAATTTACATGTTATACATATAGAATTTCAAATTATATTTACCAAATTTCATTTCTCTCATTATTAGTATTATTTTTTTTTTCATTAAATATTAATAATCTAACAATATTTGGTCAAAAGTCAGATTCTGATTTTAGTGAACATGAAGATATCAATATAGTTTCTGCTGGGGATTATTATTGTAATGATGAAACAGAAGACACTATCGAAAATATTATTTCTGTTGATCCTGAATTGATAATTACAACTGGAGACCATGTTAAAGATGAAAAATCTGCTAAATGTTGGATTCAAATGTCCGAACCTATCAAAGATAAAATGAAAATTGCAATAGGAAATCATGATGCTGAATTTTCTAAAATATATAAACAAATAATTAAAAATCACAATTTGAAAAGTCCATACTACTCACATGACTTTAAAAATATTCATTTCATCAGTTTATCAACAGAACATCCTTACGAAGAAGGCAGCAAACAATATAAATTTATTAAAAATGATTTGAAGATATCATCCACAAATTCTAGTATTGATTGGATAATAATTCATCAACATAAACCATTATATTCAACAAATGCTGATATTGAAGAATCAGAGCGTATTAAGGATACTTTTTTACCTTTATTTGAAAAGTATGGTGTAGATTTTGTTATATCGGGACATAACCAATACTATGAGAGGTCATATCCAATGTCATACAATAAAGTAATAGGACTTGAAACAAAAGACCAAGAATCAATGCCTGAACTTACAAAAGATGATGATGATGATTCGAAATCTATTTACGAAAATACAAATGGAATCATATATTTAACTGTGGGCACGGCAGGAGATGAACTACAACAGATTAAGAAGAAAGATGCTTATTATATAATACAAAAAGGGAAATATGGATTTCTTAATCTGAAACTAGAAAACAGTGGAAAGACAATAATTGGAGAATTTCATACAAATAATGATAAGATACTGGATAATTTTAAAGTAAAAAAATCTTAGTTTATAAAATAAACTACTACTACTACGAAGTTCGAGATAGTAAATTAGTCATAATACCCACAACAATTAAAATGGCTTCAAAAAATCAATTAGTAGAAATTGAAATATTGCTGCCTCTTTTTTTCCATTTTACTTCAAGATAGCGTATAAAATTAATCATAAGTAATATTTTATATTGAATCTTTTTATTAAACTTTTTTATAATATTCAATTTTGATAGTTTTTACTAGATAATTAAAACAATAATTCTCTAGAGAGAGTATATATAATTATTCTGGTCTGATATTTACATTTTTCAATTATAAATTGTTATCTTAAAGATTTCACAAGATGTTACTAAAATTCTAAAGATGATTCTTGAGAAATAGGCATAGTCAATAGTCAAATTACTAAATTATTAATATATAATATGTTTTACATTACCGGAAAATATGATTCTCTAAAGTGAGAAACAATTAATGATTTATATATTTATATTTTAGTAAGAAAATATTGATGAGTTCAAAACAAGTATTTTATACTATCAGTTCTATAATTTTAGTAGTAGTTGTTGCAATTACCCCCTCATATCATATTCAGGCACAAAAAGAAAATGAAGAAAATGATCCATTAATTATTTTAACAAGCATCAAGAATTTGTTACAAAAATCAATAACAGAATTAAATGCAGGAAATTATACCGGCGCATCTGAATTGGTAGATATTGCATATATCGACAATTATGAGTATATTGAAGATCCTTTAAAGGAACTTGATAATGATCTAATGGAAGAAACAGAAGTAATGATAAGAGAAGATTTTGCAAGTGCTATTGAAGACAAAAAACCTATTGAAGAAATCACTACTTTACATAATAATATTAAAACAAATTTAGACAAGGCAGAACAATTATTTAAACAATAATTCTATTTCTTTTATATTCTATTTGTATCAAGTTAGACCATTGTACTATTAACTTTAAGAATCCTTTATTATTCGATAGTTAAACTAGAATATGACACTATTATTTTTTATCTTACCAAAAACAGTAATGTAATATCATTCTATTTAAATATTACATAATAAATTAAAAATCTTATGTATAAGAAAATAAAATATGATGATGTTGTAGGGAATATCATCATTTATGAATACAATAGTATTATAAATATACTAACTATATTGTATCTTCATTTAATGATGACAAGATATGAAAATTTATTACAAGAGGAAAAAATTACAAATTAATAATTTGGAAATAAAAAATTAAAGAATAATTTTAATGATAAGGTTAAATAAATTATGTCCAATTATTCAAATGTTATAACAAATAAATTAAGGAGATGAATTTACTGAAAAGTAAAATTGATAGCAATACAGTAATTATGGTATTCGTATTGTCATGTATTCTATTCTTCTCTCTATCATTGTTTAAATCTTCATATGCGATAAAGAATGACAACAATGATGAGGAATTCGATTATATTTTTGATCCTGGACAATATATAGAATATGAAGAAGAAGAAGAAACAACTAATGACAATTTAAATAATAAAATGAGTGAAAATAAAAAACGTTATGAAAGTATAATAAATAAAATAAAAGATGCTGATATTACTAAAAAAAATAATACCATTATTAATAACTTTGTAGAGAAACCAGATAATAATAATAATTCAACAAATTATAACTTTATTGCAGTAGGAGATTGGTACTGTAACGAAGAAACAAAAAAGACAATAAATAATATTCTCGCTATAAATCCTGAATTAATAATTACAACCGGAGACCAGGTAAAGGAATCTCCATCTGCTGCTTGTTGGATTCAAATGTCAGAACCTATCAAAGATAAAATGAAAATTGCAATAGGAAACCATGATGCTGAATTTGCAAATATTTACAAACAGATTGTCACCTACCACAAACTAACGAGTCCATATTATTCACATGACTTTAGAAATATTCACTTTATTAGTATGTCTACTGAGCATCCTTTTGAACAGGGTAGTAAACAGTATGAATTTATCAAAAATGATTTAGAGAAATTATCTAAAAATTCCAGTGTAGATTGGATAGTTGTACATCAACACAAGCCATTATATTCTACAAGTCAAGATAAAGGAGAAGCAGAACAACTGCGAGATATATATCAACAACTCTTTCAACAATATGATGTAGACTTGGTAATATCTAGTCACAACCAATACTATGAAAGAACCTATCCACTACTATATAATGAACAATATGAAAAAGCAACAAATAAAAAAATAGAACCAAAACCAATAATTACAAATACTGTGAAATCAGAATACTCAGATAAAGATAATGGAATAGTATTTTTGACAGTAGGAACTGCAGGAGATAAATTAGATCCTGTTAAAGAAAGATATGGTTTTTATGTGTTACAGGAAAGTCAATTTGGATTTTTAAATGTAAAAATAGAAAATAATGGCAAAACATTAATGGGTGAATTTCATACCAACAATGGCGAAGTAATAGACTATTTTAAACTGAACACGACATAATCTTTTTAAATAAAAAATTAATTTAGTTATACTAGTTGCATTCTAAAACTTTTAACAAAAACATAATGAAAGAAGATATTATTGCAAATTTATACTATAAACAATATTCAAAAGAGTAATTGCTACTACATTATTACTATTGCTATGTATGGTGATTATAATTACATTATAAAGTATATAAAAAATTGATTTGAGTATACATATTTAAAGAAGTTTATACTATAATAATTAACTAGAAGAAATGTTGAGGTATAAACTAGAAGAAAAAAAGTCATTAAGTTGTGAAGTATGCGGTGCGAAGATGGCAGCAATGAAAGCAACAACAATAAGTGTAAATGAATTTCATAAAGATGGTACTATCAAAATACATTATACCTGTTCTAACCATATTGTAGAACTTTACAATAAAATTGTAAAAGTAATAGAGAATAAATAAAAAAGTTCTCTCTATCATTTAGATAATTCCTTGTAAAAAATTTTGATATGGATATTTTTATTTTTATTTATATATATTTAACTCTAGAACTAGGACAAAAATATAACACCATTCTTTTTAAACTTAATTTTTCAAATTAAAATCTAACTAATCCAATACTTTTATTTTTTTTCGATCTATCATCAAAAAATTTTTTATAAAAAATTTTTGAATGATTCTAATAAGAGAATAATTTTAGTAGATCCACATGCCACTGAAATAATTTAAACATACTTTGAAAATTTCCATAAAAATTTTCTTCCAATAGAACAATATTTTCGACATGAGGATTATGAAAAAGTAAATGAAGAAATTAAAATCACTCTAACTGAGATATAAAATATATTCAAAACTAGTTTTAATAGAATTAATAAATTATTAATAAAGAATTGATATATCTTACACTTTGGATAGAGTTATTAGAATTGAATTACAAATAAAATTCTTTATTAAGTATTGATGTTAATAACTTCTTGAGTCATTTTTAGAACCAATATCACCACGGAAACCACTGGCCCCATTGAACTCTGAGTTCCAATCCTATCTATTTTAGAATTCATGAAACAATAATAATAGAAAGTAAGAATTTCCCTTTTTTTGTATTCATTATAATGAATCCATCGGAGTGTTTAAATTTCATTGTTCTCCCATTACACAAGAGTATAATTTCTTTTCGGCAATAATGAGTTTTATTCAAACGCTATTAAATTGGTATATTTAAGGTCATTTAAGAAAGAGCCTTTTTAAATTTTCAAAAATATATTCTTAGGATACTCTTGTTGAATTAGAGTTTAGCTCAGTATTTATTAATACGAAAAATGATAAAAATAAAATACCTAAACCATACAAAATATTTGAGAACTATATTTGGAATTATTATTATATGATTTTTTCAATACTTTATTTTCAGAATATACATATCCATTTGTTTTTTTTATAATATTTGTATTAAGCGTTATTCCGATACTAACTCCTCCAACATGGATAGTAGTTGTTTCAGCATACTCATTAAATGACCAACTAAATCCCCTTTTATTATCGATAATAGGAGCTACTGCTGCAATTGCCGGTCGTTTATTACTATTACAATTAAGTACATTTGGAAGAAAAACAATAAACGATCAAAGAAAAAGTAGTTTAGAAAAGTTAAGAAAGTATTTAGAAAAAACTCGGTATGGATATTTCATTGGAACTCTATTATTTGCACTTCTTCCATTACCTAGTAACATGCTTTTTATTTCTTATGGACTGATTAATGCAAAATCCATAAGTATTATAGTAGGGTTTTGGTTAGGACGATTTCTTGTCTATATAATGATGATATATGTATCTTATTATTTCTTTAACTCATTTAAAGAAATGCTAAACTCTGACATTCAAACTTTAATACTTATGAATATTGTAGGTATACTGATGACTTTATTTATGTTGCTTATAGATTGGAATATTCTTCTTTCTGAACATAAACTCTCTTTTATTAAGCCTAAAAGATTTTTTTCGAAGCAATAATAATAATCAGTTAGCCAACCCTTCTGATAAGCATATAAATTTAGACAATATAACTTATTTATTTTTCTTTAATAATGAAAACAAAAAAAATTAGTTTTTTCTTTTTCAAATGTAGTACCATAACTTAAGAATAGAACTAGAAGATGTGCAGCTCTATATTTTAGCAAATTGATAGAACTTTTAATTATATATTCAAAAATTCAAAAAAAAGAAATAAAGATAATATCATACAGATGATATTGTTTTATTGGATAATGGCAATTTTTAAGTAAGTTATTCTAAAACAAACTGCTTAATTTACTTAAAACATTCTCGTTAACTAGGTTATGGTCTTTATTCTCTATGCATTTATTTGATTCATTTCCATCGCTGTTGCAACTTTGAATAAGTAGTAATATTCTTTTATTTTGAAAAATCTCATAAGGAAGAAATGTGATTTGACTTTCTTTCCCATCAAATTTTTCTAAAATACTACCTAACTTACCTTCCAATTCAAACTTAACTGAGGTAAGATTTGAAAACTGTTCTTTTGTGTCAAAGGATTCTTTTGAAATTGAAGTCTCATTTTCATTAGATTTACCAATTTTTACTCCATTCTTGTCAATCATTACCAATCTGGTATTATTTTGTAAATTAAACGATTGCAGGAACTGGTCATAATTGTTAAAATTAATAGTTCCATACAGTATTCCTATCTATCATTACCTTTGATTACTGGAGTTGCAATTACTGCAAGATTTCTTCCTGTTGCCTTAGAGATAATTGCATCGCTTAAGTTTTTTTAGTCTGTTTCACTAGCTTGATAATAATCTCTAAATGAAAGATTGTCTGTCGTTAGATTTATTTGACGTTCAAATGGTTCATCAAAATATACATCGCCATTATTTAATAAAAATACAATGGATGAAAATTCGTTAAATTGATCCAAGAGTATTTGAGCTATTTTTCTATTATCTATATCGGCATCTTCTGTTATACCATTAATGTTTGGATCTATCAAATTTATATCAGGAGGTTGTAATTGCGGTAAATAACTAACAATTTGTAAAGCTGTAGCTAGTTTTGTTACTTTGGTTTCAAGTATTGTTTTATGATTTTGAGTTCTTTTAAAAGTGAGGAATTATTTTCGTTTGTGTTATAATAGTATTGATTATCTTGAGCATAAACTTAGACAGATAGGTTTACAGAAAATAAGATAATACTGATCGTAATAATCCCAAATAAAAGATTCAAAATCTTTAACATTAATCTAATCTTAAAAATTTCAATAATCATTTCATATAATCTTATCTGTGATTGAGCATAATTTGCCTCCAGATATTGTGTTTGGTGAGGCCTAATAATAGAACTTTATTGGTTCCCTAAAATAGATTTTTTAGAAATAATTAAAGAGAACAATTATGGAGGTAGAAGAGCAAAGTGTATCCTCGGTGAATTATTTCTGCCAGACAATAAGAATTTAATTTTCAATAAGATGTATCCATCAGTTCCAATCCCTCTTGTAGATCAAATTTCGCTCATATCTCATGCTAAACCCAAGATTGGTCGGTCCTAAATCATACGTCTTGGATAATTTTATTTTCAGCTTTAATAAGACATTTCTCTAAAAATGCAAATTTATTAAAACTCTTCTACAATTAATATTCTAATACTTCTTTTCTAGATACTTTGAGAATTTTTTCATCATTATTTCCCGGGTCTGTATGCTTCTCTCTTTTACCTATTTTTTTCGCATCAATTTTATCATCAATATCTTTTCGCAGATTAATGTCCAATTTAGGTTGTGTATCGGTCCATTCTTTTAGCCATTCTCTTATTACATTTAGACTTACTTCCGCTGTTCTTCTTACAAATCCATCTACATCTTCTTCTGCAAGTTTTTTTAGTGCATCAATACTTTTTCTTACTCTTTCATTAGGTTGTACAATCTTAGCATCAGAGTCAGCTAAAGCCGTACAAGCATTTCTTTTAATTCTGCGCATTTCACCATCCTTTAATAATTGGATAAGATGAGTTAAAATTTTATTATTTAAGGTATCTGCTCGTTCTTTAAGATTTTTATCATCTATTATTTTTTCATTTTTAGTAACTAAAAATTTACCTAAAGCAAGAGTTGCAGCTGATCTTACAAAATACCTATTCATAGTTTCAGTGACAGAATCTCTTTCGAGGCTTTTATTTATTAATAAATTTACAATATCTTTAATTTTTTCTATATTTTCATCTTGAGCAAGTTCGCTTAAACCATTAATTGCGCCTTGAGCTAATTGATCTTGAAATGTAATCGAATTAACTTTATCTTTCAATATCTTTATCATTTCTTCTTTTAGTGGATTTACATCTGGTAAATTTTTGATAGATTTACCTATTGTAGTTGCTGTTGCATTCTCTACAAAATAACTTTGATCATCTAATAGAGCTACAAGTAATGGTACATTATTTTCATTTTTTAGTTCTAATGTATCTTCTCTTTCAAATTTTCCTATATTGCTTATTATTGCTCTTTTGGTTTGGGGGGCTAGCGTAAAAAATATTGTATTAGTGAGACATTCTTTCAAAATCTCATAAGATTCTTTATCCTTATTAAAATCTTTAATATCGTGATAGGAACCAATTACATTCGCTGCTTCAACAGATACAGCATAAAAAACAGAATCTTTCATTACAATATCTTTAAGCAATTCCAATATTTCTTGAGAATAAAAGTTTTCTTTTATTATTTTTAAAGCTGAAATTCTCTCTGCAATTGTTGTAGTTTGGTCTTTTAATTGATTTTTCAAAATATGAAGTAAATTGAACTTTTCATTTTGTTTTTCTATTGTTAAAGATCTTATTTCTTTGAGAATTTTTAATTCAGGGTCAATAGAAATTAAATCAATTATTGCATTAGCAGATATTTCTTCTTTAAATGTATATTTTGTTTCTTTCTCATTAACTTGTATTCTTTCTATTTTATCTATACTGCTTTTCTCATTTGTGTTAGTACGATATACTAATCGTATTTCTAGAGGAAAGACGAAAATAAAATCACCTGATTGGTTTTGAGTAATTTTTACTTTTAATTTTTTCATTCTGGTATTTTTATTCTTCTCCTCCATAATTTGTATATCAAGTTCGGGATGACCTGCTGTAAATAACCATTGATAAAAAAACTGATTCAAATCCATTCCAGAAATTTTTTCACAAATTTCCTGAAAATCTTCAGTTTTGGCTGTTCTTTCTCTATATGTATTTATATATTTTTTTATAGATTTTTTAAAATTTTCTTCTCCTATAAAATTTTTTAGCATATGAAGAACTAGTCCCCCTTTCTCATAAGAATGAGCATCAAATAACTCATCTGGATGTTTATACAAATTGGTAACTATTGGTCTTTTGTATAAAGTACTAGCTTCTTCCATATATGTATCAATTTTTTGAATTATTTGATACAAGAATTCATCATTTGTTTTTTTCTTCTCATATTTTTTTGTATGTCTATGACCCCAATAAAGAGATTCAAAATAATCAGCAAATCCTTCATTTAGCCATATATCAGACCAATCTTTACATGTAATTAAATCTCCAAACCATTGATGTGCCAATTCATGAGCTACTATGACGATATCTCGAGAATAATCTAATGATGCTCTCTCATCATGCAAGATATTTCGTGTTAGTGTAGTACAGCTTGTATTTTCCATTCCTCCGTATTCAAATTTGTCGACTATGACTTGCCAGTATTTACTATAAGGATATTTTGTGTCTAAATAAATTTCAAAGAATTTTATAATCTTAGGAGTATCAGCAAATGTTCTCATCGCATCTATTTTAGAAATATCATTAGGCCAATAGTACTTTAGAGGAGGAATATTTTTTTCAAAACCATCTGTATTGAATTTTCCTATTACTACTGATGTAAGATAAGCTGGAGTTGGGGTCGATTCTTTCCATAACCATACATTCCCTTTTCTTTCGTATTCGCCATTAGAAATTACATCATATTCTTCAGTCGGAGCAACTACCACTATTTCTCTTGCAAATTTCATTTGGGGATTATCAATACAAGGAAACCAGTATCTTGACTCTACCGTTTCACCTTGAGTCCAGGATTGGATAGCATCAGTAGAATTAGATGAATAGTCTTGGGCAATAAAAGTAAATCCACTTCTTGGTTTACCATTAGGTTTACCTTTAGAATAATAACCAGAAGAATAATTTATTTTGATAATAAATTTAGATCCATTTGTTATCATATTTCTAAATTTAATAACTAATTTATCTTTTTTATACAAAATATCAAAAGACTTGATATCAATATTATCAGTTTCTGAAGAAACATTATGAATATCTAATTCTGCAATATCTAGTACAAGTTCCTCAATATTATATAATGCCTCAATAGTTAATTTTTGTATACAATCTAAAAGTTGTTTTTTTTTAAAATCTGGTTTTATCTTGAGGTACATATGATTTATTGTGAATCTGTACAATGGAGAAAAGTTCCTTTTACTACCAGGATATTCAAATTTTTTATTGGTAACCGTTGTTGACAATAAACACGTTAAAATATTATCATATAAAAGAATTGTTGAGAGAATTCTTTTTAAGTTATAAGATTATTTCGAGAAATTAGATTATACTTTTGATTTCTATTATAAATTTCTGATATTCTATTTCTTTATGTTATAATATATTCACTCAATGAATTTAAGAAATTTCCTAAACTAATGTAAATTAGATCTCTTCTAATATCCATATTCTATAAATTATCAATACTCAGAATTGTCATTGCAATTGTCTGCTCGTTCATGCTGGCTACCATTCCTGTTACAAATGAGATCGCAGGAATAGCTGATAGTGTAGACTAATAGACATTATCTTTCAGATGACTTTATGATCATTCCTATATAGTTACAATAACTCTTAGTAACATCAGAGTAAAATTTACTTGCAAATTTTATTGATTTGATAAATGTATCCATATTTTTATCTACAATGTCATTTATTATTTTTGTAGTATTAGTTTGATTATTAATTAGGTTTTGGTTAATATTATTATTATCAAAATGATTGTCTAAAGCCATTAAGTTATCCAAATTATAATAGATTATATCATCCAAACGTTGAGAATAAATAGAATAATATGTATTTAGGATATTCCTATGTTCTTCAATAAAATTGTACTTTATGTCTTTCAGGGTTTTAATTGTTAGATTGTTATTAATTAAATCATCGAAATACAATGGTGGAACCTTATTTTTTTGAGGAAATATATTAGAAGAGGAAATTACATTTTCATAATAATCATCTATGTGAACATCAATAGAGGATAAATTTGTCTTTCCCTGTTCTTTTCGTCTTAGATCAGTAATTTCTTTTTCCTCTTCTTGAAAAGACATAAATGTCATAGAACATCATGGTATAAAACACTTCAATAGAAATTATAACTCAAATGAAAAGCACATGAATAGTTAAAGTCTCAATATTTCTAGAATACTGTTGATAAATATAATTTCTAGTAAAAGCCAAGGAAAAGTCTTAAAGTGTGTAATAGCCTCACCTCCTGCTATTACTTGCTTCTAATAAGGAGTCAAAAACTGGGGTATAGTTTTAACTAAATAATTAAAATGTATCAAATCATTAGGTGGTATATTAGCGATAGAGATTAAATAACTATATTTTATTCAAATCAAACCCTGCCTAAATATTTATCGGGCGGGTAAGGAATTGGATTTATCAAAATTCTTTACTAATCTCTTTTCGCATTCTTGGCCTTCTGGTGGACTCAAATCATTACTTGCAACACATGCATGATATCTATCTCCAATTTGTATTTTGCCAATGTCTGTATCTCTATCAAATGTAAATGTTCTTTGTATTGTAGTGCCTTTACTTTTGTCAAGTTCTCCTTGTACATCTTCTATAACTTCAGATTTTATTTGACCTTTTATCATAACAGCAATTATTAATTTTTCGGTATCTTTTTTATCTGCCAAAGGAGCAAGTATTTTTATTTTAACAGTATCACTATTTGTAATATTGATTGTATTTAGATGTGCTTGGTAATATACTTGGCTTTTAGAGTATACTTGAGAACCAGATTGAAATAAACTAATTTCAGTAGGATTGCCTAATATATCGCCTTCATTACAATCAAATTTTGTTATAGGAGTAGTAGCTTCCTGTTTTTGTACATCTCCTACTTGATATGCACATACAAAGAATTCATCTGGTGTACTTGCTTCAACTATATCATTTTCTTCATTCACTTTTAATTCAACATCTAGATTATTCTCAGACTTGTCTATTGAAGAAATAGGAATATCTTTTTTACTCTCTTCACCATTTATAAAACCAATAACACGTATAAATTTCGTTTTTTCTAAATCAATATTTTTCAAATTTATTTGAGCTTTAACTACCAGTTTATCCTTACCTTCATCTTTATCTTCTTTATTCTTGGCATCTTTTTGGGAAAAAGATAAATCATAGGAAGATACGAACACTATAGTAGATACTATAGAGATAACAATAAACAGATATAGATGTCTAACGTAAGCTTTATTTAGACTCATAGTTAATCATCAAATTGAATTTGTGTATTTATAGATTTAGTAATAATAATTCTAAAATAATAAGTATATTTTTTCCATAAACTTTACAATCATTCATTCAACAAATCTGAGAGAATTAAAAATAAAATTAAAAATCAGGTTCAGGTATTTTAATTTTAGAAACTGATTTTGACCTTCTTCCTGATTCTAGTCTAACCAAATCAAGAAAACTACGAAATTTGTTTAAGAGGAGGAATAATTTCTCTTACTTCAATATCATATATGTCAAATTTAAAATCATTTGCTTTGAGTATAACAATTGGAGAACCCCATGTAATTGCTTGACCATCTGTCTCAGCACCACATACTTTCATATTATCACCCCAATTGCCCAGATCTATTCCTTCGTGTACTTTTTTATATGGACCTTTCCCCTGATTTTGTGTATCTACCCAAGTTTCTAGCTTTACTGCAGTATCATTAACATTGTATACTATTGCTTTGAATCCAATTATTTTATTATATATATCTCCTACTTGTATTTCGGGATTGTATCTTTCCCACTCATAATCAATATGAAATTGTTCTTTTTTCATTCTCACGTTTCCGTCATTGGAAAGGTTATTGTGGTAACTTGATCCACCACAAAAAAATTGTGGTTCATCATCAGACTTTTTATACTCACTATCAAGTTGACTATGTGATATTGACCTAGTTACTATTGAAAGAGCATGTTGATCTCCTTTAGAACGTGCTGAATCAAGAAGTTTAAAAACCAAAGTAACTTCTATATTTTTCCAATCTGTTGGTTTATACCAATATCCTATGTCTTTTAATTCTGAATAATTCCAACTTTGAATTTTACCTTTAGACAAATTATTTAATTGGTCCACTTTATCAGGTAATATTCCAGCATCCTTGGTATGGATATCTATTCTTGGTTTTCCATAATCTATTCTCCAACTTCCATCAAGATTTTGTTTTGTAAAGATGTTTGATTTATCTGTTTTATCTACTTGGACTTTATCATTTGGATTATTAATATTGAATCTATATGTCTGTCCGTTTGGTATAGTTTCATAAACATCAGGTATTACTATTCGCTTTATAGGAAAGAAAGGTCTATATGCAGGATCCATTTGATCAGAATCTGAATTGTAATTTTTGTTACTATTTTCTTCATCCTTATCTTCATCTTTATCTTTATCTTTTGTTTGGTCTTGCTCTTCTTTTTTTTCTATTTTTTTGTCTTGTTTCTGTTCACTATCTCCTTGTTCTTTGTTGTTGTCGTTAGGTTCAGCGTGAACATATAATATAGATAAGTGAGTAATATAACGATTATAATCAATAATAGTTATTGTCATAACGATAATTAACATATAAAACAATATAGATAATGTAATTTTTTTATTATTTATTTGCACTTTTATATATAATAATTACGTAATATATATAATAACTACCTATAATTATTATAGAATTTAATACCATAATTTGTTATTTTCTTAATATATGTTATAACAGGTTTATATGATTTATTGCATAACAATGAAATATATTATTGAGACATTCTATTGATATATTTGAAATAATAATTTCTTAACTCTTATGTAATTTGACAGCACAATTAAATATTGTTACCTAAATAAATATAGTATAACTCATAATTATAATAGATACAAATAAATTAAATTTTTATTGAAATAGAAATTCTTAAAATTATAGTTGTGTTTTTAAACTCAAAGACTATTATTTTATATACTGTGACAAATTTACCAAATATTCCTATATATAAAAGTGATTATAAGACAAGCTCAAAATTATGTTACAGAAAAAAAATTAAGGATATACATGCTCAAAAGAAAGGATATTTAGAAGGCATTCACTATGAATTTTGTTATTGATTGATTAAACATGAACTTTGACTATTCTGAAAGACATAATAGCATAAAAAGAGTAAATATTACGATCGTACTCATTTTTATTACTGCTATTTCTTTAATAATTTACTATTCGCTTTCAATATTCTTTATTCCACAAATATACTTATCATCATCATCCGAAGTAAAATCTCAACCAGTTATTACTGGAGCTAAATTGTCTGCCTCGAAGGTTGTTGTTGGAGAAAGATTTGATTTAACAATAACTGCAATGAACAATGGAGATACTGCAGATATGCAAGTTGTTTACTTGTCTTTTCCTAATATTACTGCTATAGATAGTATCGTTAAAATATTAAAATATAACTTTACTCAAAAACCTATTTTCATTGAAATTGAAGATGAAATAGGATCAGAATACGTAGGATTAGATAATGTAATTAATGCATCTTATCCAGCTATAGAAGCTAATAGTAGGCCTTGGCAGACTGGTGACTACTATCAGATAAGTCTAGAAGTAGAACCGAGTACGGTTGGAAGATTTGTTATATTTGTAAAAACCATAGCATTACCGCATATCAATGAGTTAAATCATTATCCTAGATCAGGTATTAAAGATCATCAGGGGGAATTTGTTGCTGTATCTTCTGTAGAAGTAGTGAATAAATAAACAATAGGAAATAATAAATAATATTGATGAAAAGTATAGTTAATTATCAAATCTGATATGAAAAAGAGATTTTGTTTTAGACGAAGAGTTTCTGATAACCATACCGAAAATCAACAGTATAGCAATAATAATGATAGTACTTTTGTAGCCTCTTCATATTTCTATAAGCGATTAATAAATAGATTTTTGGTTGGTTGTGTATTAGTTAGTTCCGGTATTTTACTAGCTGAAAGTGGTGGTAGTTGGGATATAACAAATCATCTTTTAAATAAACCTGAAACCTTCTTATCTCCTCCACATGTTATATTATATAGTGGAATAGGTCTAGCCCTAGTTGGAGCTACAATTATGTTTCTACATTGGAGGTCTTATTCTCTTTATATTTCTACTAGAAAAGAAGAAAAAAGTCTTGAACTAGATTTATCAATAAAATTAGTAATTAGTGGTGTTTCTATGTTGATATTAGCTGGACCACTTGATTTTTCTTGGCATTCAGCTTTCGGTTTAGATGGTTTGCTAAGTCCTCCACATCTTACTTTAACAATTGGAATGTTAGCAGGTAGTATTGGAGCTCTGATAGGAATAACCTCATGTATTGTCATCATCAACAATAGTATTAGCCCAGATAAAAGACAGAATAATAATAATGACACTTTTAAAAAGAATGAAAAAATCCCAATTTCACTATATACAACATTAACTATTCTAGGAATATTACCGGTTTGGATGTCATCATCCGGATTAATTTATATGTTCTCATTACCTTTTTCAGATACAGAATACTATAACTTTAACTTAGAACCTGCTATTGCAGCCACTATAGCTACTCTCACATTACCGTTTTTAGTATCGTTTATTTTAGTATCATTATTCAAATTAGTAGAAGAAATAGGTAACAAAAAGAGAAAGTTTGGTATTATATCTATCACTGGTTCAATTTTTATTATTATTACAATAGTTACAATGATAATTCCAAATAAATCGTTGATATCTACAATTCCATTCTATCTACTTAACATCATTCCTATTATAATGGCTGATATTTTTTTATCAAAGTTACCATTAAAGAGAGTGTTCATTTATGCATCAGGAGGGATTCTTGGCTCTTCCTTTTTTATGATTTATTATCCAATGATAACCCATATCTATAATGAAGTATTATCTAGTCAACCTTTATGGCCTAGTCTTACTGCTCCTACATATTTTGACATGATTGTCCAAGTCTATCCTTTACTAGCTGTGCCTGCTGTTGGAGCAGGAATTTTGGGAACAATTGTTAGTAGTAGAATAATTAACAGGAAAAATAAATAATATATATTTCAATATTCATAATAATACCATTATGACATTCTAGGAAGAATTGACTGATTCAATTTCTGACAAAAAATACTTTTTGTTTTTAGAATTTATTAACTGAGAATATCTGTTCTTAACAAGACAATTTCAAAGACATTACTGTGTAAAAACAGAGACTCTGTATACGAATTGAAAATAAGAGAATTGAAGAACAAAGGTATAACATATCATATAATTCCGTACTATTAGTATCTCAGTTGAGAAAGGTCCATCCAGTAGCAGCAATGAGACATATTATGGTGTTCCGTAGTGTTGCCCACAGTTCAAACGAAAGGAAATATATATATACGAATAAAAGAATTTGTTACTATTATTGCTGTTGTTTCTTTAGACGTTATTTGTAAGATAAAAAATATTAAGGCTTTTCTTCCCACGATAGAAACAGATCTAATTAAAACTACAAGAAAAAACTTCTTGATGGTAGAGTCTACACAAGGTGATAAATTATGTCCTTAGCAGGTTTGACAGTTGCCATAACAGGAAGTCGTAGAGCATCAGAGCTAGCCCATTTGGTTACCAGCTTTGGTGGTAGACCTTATCTCGCACCAACAGTAGGGATAGAGGCAAGCCAGGACATATCTAAGGAAACAGAGTTCTTCATAAACAAGATATTAGAAGAGAGAGTTGATTACGTGGTCTTCATGACTGGTCCAGGTGTATATTCTCTTATGTCCGCTGCTAAAAACTTAGGGATAGAAAAGAAGTTTGTAGAAGCTTTACAGAAAACAACAGTCATAGCTAGAAGTTTCAAGCCCAAGATTGCCTTGACAAACCATGGAATCAAGACAGACATCATACCAGAGGAAAACACAGCCGAAGGAATAGCTAAGCTGCTCAAGAGTTTCAGTATGGCTGGAAGAAATGTAGCTGTTCTCTGGCATGGGTCATACTCTCATCTCCTAAAGGATGAGCTTCATGCAGTGGGGGCCGAGGTCTTCGAATCCTCAACCTACAGATATTCACTTGATCTCAAGGAGAGTGGGGCTCGAATTCTTGAAAGGATGGGCTTCAAGTCTATACCTCCTGATGAAGCAAAGGTGGTCAAGCTCATAGAAGATATCAGCAAGGGACTTGTAGATGCAATAACATTTACGAGTCCACCATCTGTCCATGACCTCTTTAAGATAGCGGAAGCCTATTCACTGAGAGAACAATTGCAATACACTCTTAACAAGGAGGTCATAGTGGTTGCAGTTGGGCCTTCTACAATGAAAGCTCTAGATGAGAACCATGTTCATATAGATGTTATTCCCAAAGTCTTTAAGATGGGTCCCATGATTAAGTCTCTAAGCGATTACCTTGGTCAAGCTGATTATCCAAAGAAAAAAAGTAAGCCATTATGACGCTATATTTCACATTTGTTAAAATCTTTAAACTAGAAAATATAATGACATATACCTTTCATCGGTTCAGACAAATAAAATCAACTTAAATTAACATGTAATGATATGATATGAAATGAAAGTTTAGGTTTTACAAAAAATATTAAATTATAATATTTTTTATTGACGTCATAGAATTTTTCGAGTTAGGGTTATACAATTCGATAACCTTGAAGCAGAAAGAGTAATCAATAGACGTTTGTATGGTTGAAAAATTTTGGTACTCCTATTAATCTTCTATTTATATTCTTGTTATAGTGAGAGGTTGTTACTTTTCTTGATGATTCCGTGAGTGGCAAGACCCGGTCCAATATCTGAAAATGATCATACCGTTTCAATCTGCTCCTGTATCTGGTACCCATTTTGTACTGGAGGTTATGTTGTTGGTTTACATTTGCGACATTTACATGAAAACAAAAAACAGGATTTTATATCAGTATTTGGAATTTTCAGTTATCATTTAATTTGTCATAGTGTCTGTTAATAATTTCTATGTTTTGTTTCCTCAATATTTTTTTAAAAATATTACTATTTCAGACCCGTAAACCTATTGTACTAATAAATGCTATTTAGAATACGAAAAAAATGCAGAGGACTGACGGAGGACTCGTGCCACAACGAATAATAATTAATTAGGTAATTTTTTATAATTGATAAAATGATTAGCAAAGTCGATTATATCTAACCGGCATTGGATTTTTTTAAAAATATATAGGTATAAACAAAAAAAACATCGATTTAATTTATTGGTTATATAGACCTTTGCAATATTTGTTATTTTTTATTGCAAAAAGTAATAGTCTATTTCAAGAATTCATTCATTGTTTATATCTAACATTTTAGAATTCTTTTTCCTTGTATTTCTCTCATAATATGCAATTTATAAAAAATAAGGATACTATAGGAGTTGTAAAATAGAACATTCAATTTTTATTTATTAGTACTATTTCCAAAGAATTTGAATAGCTGATCTATTGAAAAGTCGGGACGCTCTTCTGGAATCCAATGTCCTGACAATGGAACTGTAATACCCTGTACGTTTTGGGCTAATGCTTGCATTGAACTTAACATCATATCCTGAGGGAGATCACCACCTAATGCTGGATAGATGTCACCACTTAATACCAATACAGGCATTGTTATCTTAGTTTTGGCTGATTCTTTATTTTGTTCTGCATCAACTGAAAAAGCTCTAAAATGTTCAAATGCTCCATGTGCTGTACCAGGAGATGAAAAATGATTTGCAAATATATCTATATCTTCTTCCGT
The DNA here is from genome assembly GCA_036380415.1 of Nitrososphaeraceae archaeon. Taxonomy (GTDB): domain Archaea; phylum Thermoproteota; class Nitrososphaeria; order Nitrososphaerales; family Nitrososphaeraceae; genus TH1177. The sequence continues at coordinate 3,394 of DASVEV010000213.1, read as the reverse complement.
GATTGCAGATGGATTATAAGCTAATCCTTTGAAGAACCATGATATATATTCTCGTTCTTTACCTTCTACTAGAGATTCTGGTAAGTTAGGTGTCTGCTGAAAAGCAAACCACCAAGGTCCATTCTCACCAAATTCTGGAGGTAGAAAACCTGGAAAGGGGAAATCCATTATTACTAATTTAGTCACGTTGTTAGGATGGGCTGCTGCATATGAATAAGCTGTTTGTCCCCCTACGTCATGTGCTACCAACAAAATTTGGTTGAAACCTAATTGGGATGTTAATTGATAGATATCTTCTGCCGTAGTCTTACCGTCATAACCAGTTACAGGTTTTGAAGAATCACCAAATCCTCGAAGATCAGGAGCTACAACAGTATAATTTTTGGCCAAATATGGCATAATATGTCTCCATTCATACCATGATTGTGGAAATCCATGCAACAACACTATAGGATCTCCTTTACCTCCAATTACATAGTGCATTTGAATTCCATTAACGGATGCCATATGATGAGAAAAAGTAACCCCGTCTATATCAAAAGATATGTCTTCTAAAAATTGTTGGTGTTGTTGTGCTATTACAATCTGATCTTGGTTTAATGTTATTGAGATAACAAATATAGTCGTTACAAAAAGAAATGTAAGAAATCTCACTTTTAGAGAAAATGAAAAATGAAATGAAAAGATGACATTTTCACCCATTGTTAAATCTATGGATGTCTATGTAATAAATATAATAGTAAACTATCACAATATTCAATTACCTTATATGACCAATAGTAACCATTTAAAAGATCCGGACAAAGACATTGGTTGACTAAAAAATATTGATTATAAAATCATAATAGAAAATACAAACTATTTGAAATTGCAATGAGAGAGCCAAATAAAACAGAACCTAAAATTAAATCCTTATCATTTCAAATTCAAGACATTATTACTTGTTTTGGAACTTTAATTCAGCTTTTTACAAATTATTAAAAAATTCTTAAATTAGGATTATAATTTTACATAGATAATGACCAGTGAAGAAAAACAGATTCCACTTTATCCTCTCTTATTGATTAATTTTATTGGAACTCTAGGTTTTAGTATTGTTTTGCCTTTTTTGGTATTTTTAGTCATAGATTTTGGAGGAAATGCTATAGTTTATGGCATCCTCGCTGCTATGTATCCTGCGTTTCAATTAATCGGTGCTCCCATTTTAGGAAGGTGGTCTGATATCTACGGAAGAAAAAAGGTTCTTCTATTAAGTCATGGAGGAACATTAGTTGGTTGGATAATTTTCCTTTGTGCATTATTCTTACCTGTTGAAAATCTCTTTAGCATTAATTCTGCTCTTATTGGAACTTTTATTATAACTATTCCATTAGTAATATTATTTCTTGCCAGGGCTTTGGATGGAATTACTGGTGGGAATATTTCTGTTGCCAATGCTTATCTTGCAGATGTTTCAACGGATGCCAACAGAAGCAAAAACTTTGGTAAAATGGCAATATCCTCTAATCTTGGTTTTATTGTGGGTCCTGCAATAGCTGGAATTTTAGGTGCAACTATTTATAAAGAAATATTACCTGTCCTGGCAGCCCTTTCTCTCTCTTTAGTTACCTTAATTGTAATAGTTTTCACTTTAAAGGAATCCAAACCATCAGCATCAACGGCAGCAGGAGCTGTCATACAAGTTCTAGAAAAAGAAAATATTGGAAAGGTTTTTGCACAGGAATGCAAAGAATGCTACAAAATTGTCAATCCTAAAAAACTTACATTTCTCGATATTTTCAAGTTAAAACATATTTCGTTTTTGCTTTTCTTGTATTTTTTTATTTTTCTTGGATTCAACATCTTTTATACTTCATTTCCAATTCATGCAGTAGTTGGTTTAAAGTGGTCGATAACACAGATGGGAATATTTTATGCAGTATTAAGTGGTATGATGATTTTGGTTCAAGGTCCAGTTTTACGTAAGGCATTACAAAGATTCTCTGAGCAAAAACTAGTTATAATTGGTAGTATAATCTTAGGTACAAATTTTATTTTATTGATATCAAATAATATTTTGTTAATTTATGTAGCTGCAATTTTGTTTGCAGTTGGTAATGGTCTTATGTGGCCATCTCTACTGTCGATACTATCAAAACATGGAGGAACTGTTCATCAAGGAGCAGTACAAGGTGTTGCAAGTAGTTTTGCAAGTCTCGCAAGTATTATTGGATTAATAATAGGAGGAATTTTGTATAATTTAATTGGAGGAATTACTTTTCTAATTAGCGCTGGAGTAATATTTGCCGTATTTATCATGTCTTTTCGACTGTTAAAAATTTAAGCTTTTGATTAAGTAGTATTAGAATGGTACGATATAGGTAGACTTATCATTACAATAAGAAGTAAACCAGCACTAATCCTGTAAGTTTTTTGTATATAAGGTTTGGCTTCTATTAAATTCCCTCCCTTTTTTACCCATTCATTTCGTATTGAGGAGTTTTCCAATTTTGTAAGAGAACTCATAATTATTAAACCCAAATATTCCAATGTATTCAAATTAGATTAAATTGCTATTTAAATACTTGATGATAAAAACGGATCTTGTTTGGGATTTAATTTAAAACATGTCAAATTTTTAAATCTTGTGTGGCTGGAATATCTAGAAGTAATGCGATATCAGGTGTTCTTGTCGATATTTTAATATGGACTTTTATGAGGTATAGGGAATGGTAAAAGCTAAAGTGTCAATAGCTAATATAGCTTCTCTCATATAGAAAAACTAAAGAAATTGTTTAATGTTACTTTGCCATAATATACGATAGGTATCTCGTAAAGGAGAATATAAATCTACAATGAAGATAACTTTTATTATAGTCAAATCTATTTGAGTAGACACAAATTTATCTAGAGATAGTTTTTTAATTTTTTTAGTTTCATGCTATCAGATGAGAAGTTACGCTTATATTCTAAATTTTAATCCTATTCTATTGGAAGGATAAATCCAAATTCTGCACCTATTCCATTATCATCATCATTATCATTATTCTTTCCCCAAATCTTTCCATTATGGGCTTCAATAATTTTTTTTGATATATATAAGCCTAATCCAGTTCCTTTATCTGATTTTGTAGCAAACTTTGTAAAAAGTCTTGACAATATTTCTTTATCTATACCAATCCCTGTATCCTTTGTAATAACTTTAATACTATCATTCTCTTCTCTCTTAGCTGTAATAGTTATACTACCACTTGCTATTCCTTCTGTGAACCGGATAGCATTACACAATAGATTATCTAAAACCTGCGTTATTCTTCCTTTATCTGCTTTGATAAACAAATTTTTTTCTTCTCTAATAAAATTCAAATTTATAGTATTGTTCATTTCTTTTATATTAGTTTTATATTGTGATACA